>JAHEEJ010000331.1 GCA_024640705.1 Deltaproteobacteria bacterium | reverse complement strand
GCACTCCGCGAGCGCCTGGCCCGCCTGTTCGAAATTGGCATCCGTCACCACGATCGGGGAACCGCACGAGACCGTGATCGTCGACCACGGCAGGGGAATCGCCTTGCGGTCCCAGCCGGCTCGCAGCACCCGATTCGCCGAGAAGCGAAGCGGCAGGATCGGCACCCCGCTGTCGCGAGCCAGATGGAGCACGCCTTTCTTGAGCACCCGGCAGGGGCCGTGCGGGCCATCCGGCGAAATGGCGGTGGAACCGCCGTCGCGCAGATGGGAGGTGAGTTTGCGAGCGGCTTCGCGGCCCTCTTCGCCTTCGGAACCGAGCAGGATCCCAATACCCGCCAGGCCCATCGCGACATGCGCGGGCTTCATGTACGCGTAGGGGTGTTGCATCCAGACGTGGCGCCGATGCGAACGCACAAATGTGACGAAGTAGAGAAACCACGACTCGTGCCAGAGGCTGCAGATGTAGTTTCGAGCGTCGGCGCCAGGCGGCTCACCTTCGAAGCGGATGCGGCAGGTGAGATTGAGCAGATTCCACGCACACCAGCAAACGAGCCCGATCACCCAGCAACCGGCCAACCAGAGCGGGCGCCACCAGCCGGGTACGTTGTCGACCCGGTATGCGGGTGAGCGCGACTTCAAGCTCGAAAGACCTGTAGCGAGTCGACGACTGGATCGGGCAAGGGTCCGTTTTCCTTCGATCGGAAAGAAATTCGCCGACTGCGACGGCTAGAGCCAGCGGCGGGTTTCTCGCCGGTAGTTCAGATACGATTCGCCGAATTTTCCCTCGAGGTATTCTTCTTCCTTCTCGATCACGTGCTTGTTTGCAATCAGCGCAAAGACCAACACACCGAAGAGCATCCAGCAGCTGTTGAACGCGAGCGCGATCCCGACCCCGGCGATCGCGATCCCCAGATAGATCGGGTTGCGCGAATACCGATAGGGGCCGCTCGTGATGACGCTGGATGTGGGGCGCCAGGGCTCGATATGGGTCTGCGCCTGCTTGAACTGCCGGGCGCAGTAGACGACCAGACCGACGCCGAA
Organism: Deltaproteobacteria bacterium; assembly: GCA_024640705.1. Lineage (GTDB taxonomy): Bacteria > Myxococcota_A > UBA9160 > UBA9160 > SMWR01 > JACZVU01. The sequence continues at coordinate 3,154 of JAHEEJ010000331.1, read as the reverse complement.
CAGGATCAGCGCGCCGGAGAGCGCGACGCGAGGCCCATGCCAACCGGCGGGCAGGATCCGCCAACCCTGTCCCTGCTCCAGGCACCAGCCCGCGAGTAAACAGAGCACGATCAGAATGGGCGGCGCAACCCGAACCTGCGCGTTGTCGGGCTCTTCCGACATCAAACCCCGCCGATGAACGACCGCCCGCTGCTGGCAGCTTGCGAAAACCCGCGACCAGCGGACGAATCCTGCGGATTCGCTCGCAGTTTCGCCTGACCCGAGATTCGGACCGGCCTCCTAGTAGTCGCCCGGGGCCTCACCGAGGGGGCGTTCGAAGGCCGCTTCGTAAGGGTCGGTCCAGAGCAGTCCGACGACATCCTCGTCGAAACCGCTGCCAATCGTGAAGGGATAGAAGGCGAAAAACGGCAGACCGACCACGAACCGAGCGACGTAGAGAGGGCGAACGAGTACGAGATCCAGGAATTTTTCGATGTTGCGCGCGGACTCTTCTTCGATTTCGGCCTCTTCTTCGACTTCGAGATCTTCTTCGACCTCTTCTTCCGCTACGACCTCGGCCTCGACGACGGGCTCGGGCTCCTCGATTTCTTCCTCGACGTAGGGCTCGGGCTCGATGTCATCGGCCTGGACGGGCAATGCGAGCATCAGGAGGGCGGCAACCGCCCCCAACACCGCCAGCGGCGACGCCAACAGCAGGTTGCGGCGAATTCGGCGAATCATCGGTTCTCTCCTCTCGGATCCTTGGGCTGCGAATCGACCGCGGGCGCTCGTAGGGGCCCCTATCCGCCTGCCTTGCGCGGAGCATATCACGATTTCGAGGGCCGTCCCGAAGGTCGCGCAGGGCCTCCAGCGGGACGCCGAGCCTTCACGGCTTCGAAGCGCCCGTTGGCTCGCCGCCGCGTTTGTGCCGCTCGTCCCAGAGCGCCTGTTTTTGATCTCGAGAGAGCCAGGCGAACGTGCACAGGTGCGCGGTGACGGCGCCCGCGAGCAGAAAGACGACGAGCAGGGTCAGCGATTTCGCGCTGTAGAGCAGCCAGATTTCCACCTGAAGCGCGTACGCGACGAGCAGTTCGCCGCAAACGCAGGCGAGGATGCAGCAGTAGGCGGACATCCTCGCAAAGCGGCGATCGACGACCCGCCCGAAGTAGCCAACCGCGAGGCCACAGGCGGCGCCGATCCCGATCGCGAGCCACTGAATGTCGAAGCTCGTCGCCAACGCGACGATCGTCCAGATCATCGCCCCGGCCAGCGCGACCACCGCACCCGCGAGCAGCGCGTAGCGGGGCTTCTGCTCTTCGATCAGACGCCGGCCGAGCAGCGGATCCACCCGCTTGCGGGGCCGCCGCTGGAGCTCGCGTTGCTTCCTTTCGAGACGATGTCGTTTGGAGGGTCGCATATCACTCATCCCAACCGAAGAATCAACAAGACAGTCTACCCCCGAAACGGCAATCCCCGCAGCCGTGCAACGGCGGCTCGCATTGCGCGAGCCGTCTCGACCGGCTCATCCGTCGTCGTCTTCGCTAGCCGACGCGCCAGTGTCCGTCGGGGTCTCCCTGGTAGGCGCCGATCAGGCGGCCGTGGCTCTGGTAGCCGAGCAGGCGGCGGATGGGTTCCGGGTAGCTGTCGGCGATTTCTCTCGGGACCATCAGGAAGTGGTTTTCCTCGGCGCGCAGCCAGCCGAGGCTGTAGGTGTTGACCAACCCCGCGCGCGGCGCGGCGCTCTGGTTGGCGCCGCCACCGTGCAGTGTGGTCCCCAGGTAGAACAGCACGGAGCCTTTCGACATCGGCGCCTGGATGGCCTTGCCGCGCTCATCGAGAACGGGCTCGCCGGTGACGTGGCTGCGCGGGACGAGCCGCGTCGCGCCATTTTCGAGCGTGAAGTCGACCAGCGGCCACATCGCGCTGATCTGCAACTGCAGGCCCGGAACGCGCAGCGGGTAGATGGCATCATCGGTGTGTAGGAACTGCTCGCGCTCGCCGGGGAGGATCTCGATCGCGGTGGTGCTGCCGAGCTGGTAGTTGATGCAGTGGGGCAGCAGCACGGCGTCGGCCACTTCCAGCACGCGCGGGTGGCCGATCAGCTCCGCTGCAGTGCGCGAGCGCGCGAGCGTCCCGCTCGTCCGCAGCGTCTTGTAGCCGTTGAAGTCGCTCTCGGTGAGCGTTCCCTCCTTGTCGAAATGGGGCCGAAGCTCGGCGAGCACGGCGTCGGCGACGTCCCCACTCACCTGGTCCCGCACGACGGCAGCGCCATCGCGGCGAAGCGCCGCGACGATCTCCTCGCCCGGGGCGTCGCGGTCGAAGTACTCGATATCCATGCTGAAATCCCTCTCGTGAGCGCCGATGATACTGGCGCGGCGACCTCCCAGGCCAGCCGGAAGCCCCTCACAAGCGCGCAAAAAATCCCCCACCCAGCGGATTTTCCTCAAGGAATCGAGACTGGGCGTCGAAGGGTGGACTTCATGCGGGCAGCGCAGCTCGAGCCCGCGAGGAGGAGACCCCGATGGCGAACCGCCCGCTCGCGTTTGGCGTTCGACTGCGTGACAAAGCAAAGGGCCGAACGGTCCGCGTGCTGCAGGACCAACGAGACCCGCGCCGCTACCGCGTCGAAGACTCCCGCAAGGGCCGCAAGACCCAACAACGCGAGCACGGCTCGCTCGCGGGAGCGCTGAGCGACCTCGCCTCGAGTTGGCGCAAGCGCCTCCACTGATCGGTGCTGCGCGTCAAGACCGTTCGATTGCGGGCCGATGCGACCGCCATGCGCGCATCGATTCCGCTGGTCGTTTGCCTCGCCGCACTCCTGGCCCCGGCCGCCTCGGCGGAGAGTCTCGAAGCGCTGCTCGCCCGATCCGAAGCCATCTATGCAACGGGTCGGTTCGACGAGGCCGTTGCGATCCTCCAGGCGCGGCTCGAAAAGCCCGAGCCCGGTGACAACCTCGTCCCCGTCCACGGCACACTCGGGGATCTCTACCTGGAGATGGCCAAGCCCGAGAAGGCGCTCGAGCAGTTCGACTGGATTGCAGCAGCGCATCCCCGGTACGCGCGCGCGCACTACAAGCGCGGGCTCGCGCTCGAACAGTCCGCCCGGTTCCTGGAGGCGATCGACGCCTTCGCGCTCGCGGGCGAACAGTATTACGACGAAGCCGAAATTCGCCGC
>JAHEEJ010000330.1 GCA_024640705.1 Deltaproteobacteria bacterium | reverse complement strand
GAAATTCGTCTATGGCAACATCGGAACGAGTTATTTTTTCCACGGTCAATTCGAAGAAGCGATCGAAATGTATCAGCGAGCGATCGAACTCGCTCCGGACGACTATGAGAGCTGGGGCCTTTTGGGTGATGCTTGCCGGTTTGCCGAGGGGCATTCGGAGCGAGCGAGGCAGGCGTATGGCAAGGCAATCGAATTGGCGCGAGAGATGCTGCAGGTGAACCCATCGGACGCAAACGTGACGGTACAACTCGCACACTACTACGCCAATATCGACGAGCCGGAGCTGGCAGTGGAATTTCTCGCGAAAGCGCTGGAGTTGGCTCCTCGAGATATGTACGTATCTTACGACGCGGCCGTCACCAATGTGAGCCTCGGAGAAACCGAAAATGCATTGGCTGCGATCGAACAGGCGATCGAACTCGGTTACCCCGTAGAAATGATCTATCAGGACGCTGGCCTCGCGCCGCTGATCGACACCGATCGATTCGCAGCGCTGGTCGAAAAGAGTGAAGACGAGGGCGGGGCCCGCCAGTAATCACGACAACCAAAAGATGGGGCGCTCTTCTGCTCGAATGGTGCTGAAGAGCGCCCCGTTTGGTGGCATTTTCCCTTACCCCTTGATCTGGAGTCTCGGGTCGATGGTGTTTTGGCCGTCGGTCACCGAGTACTTGTACTCTCCCCGTGCGTCGCGTTGGACAGTTCCCGTGATTCTATTGTTCTTGCTGGGTCGAATATCCCAATCAAGTGGAGTTTCTCCGTTTTTGAATTTGATTTCTGCCGTGTTTGGCGGCACGACGATCCACTGCACGGTTTGGCCCGGTACTACCGGAATGACATCCGGCACGACCATCTTGAGTTCTCCATCTTTGAAGACGATGACTGCATGGATATCGGTTTGGTTCTGAATGAGGTCTGCCATGGTTCGCTCCCGTTGCTGATTGTCGTCAGCTGGTCGACGTTCTCCTCTTGGAAAGCGATGCGGATCGGAGTTCACTCGAGCGCGAGGGCGTGAGTCGTAGATCGCCAGATCAACTCAGGAGTTGGAATCGCTTCCCTTGAGGGGAATATCGCTCCAATTTGCGGCTAGGCCGCGATGATGAATTTTCCTCCCTGAATCGTTTCAGTGTCAAGCATTCAATCTTCCATCGGCGGCTCGAGCTCATTTTTTTGTGGATCCCAGCATCGCTGACGAGGCACTCACGCGTGGCGAAAATCGAGCATTCGAGTGAAAAAACAATGTGTTACATGGGATTACGACGAGTTCGGCCAGCAGCTGGGGAGGGCCTCGGCGATTCTGGAGGGCGGAGCGCGTCGCCGCCTTTTGTCAGGCGCAGCCATCCCTGACCGCGAAACGGCGGTGCTTCAGTCCAGCGCGAGCCCCCAGCAGTAGAGCAGCGTTGCGAATGCGATGCTTCCGAAGATCCACTGGACGAGTGGCCTGGGTGGACGCGGCAGCGCGAATCCGACCGGAATCCCCAGGACTCCACCCACCAGCAGCCCGAACAGGTGCGCCCAGAGGTCGACGCGCTCGCCCGTGGTGCCGAGCATCGCCAGCAGTGCGAGGCCGGCGCCGACCGGAACCCACCAGGGGCGGCCCGTCGATTGCTGCCGCCGCCGACGCGCCACGGCCATCCCGCTCAACAGTCCTACCGCAGCGAAGACCGCGGTCGATGCGCCGACCGAAGCGTGGTGCGAACCGTGGAAGAATGCGTTGAGCAGGTTGCCGCCGGCCCCCGAGAGCAGCACGAGCGCGCAGCCGACCCCCGCACCCAGTGCGCCGCAGACGGCGCCCAGAAACAGCGCGCCGAAAAGCGCGTTGGCCAGCGCGTGCCCGAGGTCTGCGTGCAGCGTGAGCGCGGTGACCGTGCGCCACAACTCGCCCGAAAGGATCTGCTCTGCGTCTGCGCTGCCGCGATCGAACCAGGTCACCGCCGGGTTGCGCGGGCCGGTGAGCCAGAAGAAGAGCAGGAGTGCGGCGGAAACGGTGAGCCCCGTGACGGGATCGCCGCGCGCGGGTGTTTCGGGCTCGGGCCGAGACGCGTGCTCGCGGTTTTCGCGCTCGTAGGCCGAGATGACGTCCGCCGCCCGCTCGGCCTCGTAGATCGGAACGCTCAGGACGAAACCTTCGAGCTCCCGCCGCACACTCGGTGACAGGCCGTCAGAAGTGAGCACGAGCGCCCACTCGTCGGCGTGTTTGCGCTGCCGAGTGACCAGAAGGGTCATGTGTGACGATTCGCGGATGCCTGCTTCTCCGTGGATTCCTCGTCCTTTCGGAGCTCGGAATCCTCTCCTGGGCGAGCGCCCCGATACCGAGGTGCCTGATCGTCGAGTCTAGCTGAGCTGCTAATGCGACCATTGAATGGGATCAGCTGAGAGAGGCGTGGTCCCAGGATCTGTACCATCCGGTCGCGAGCGGCCGCGCTGTCCGTCGCGCGACCCGCGCTGAGCTTCGTCGCTTCGAGGTTTCGAAATGAGCGGGGATGGGGAGTGGCATTGATGGATGCGGTCCGTCGTGTTCGCGGTCTGCGTAGCAGCGCGCGATCTGACGTCGCGTTCGGTCGGACGTGGTGGAAGGTCTGGCTGCCCGTTCTCCTATTCACCCAGTTGGGTGTGTTGGCGTTCTTCGCGCGTTTCGGGGTCATCGACGACGCCTTCATCGCATTTCGTTACGCGGATCACTTCGTTCAGGGGCACGGGCTGGTCTTCAACCTCGGTGAGCGGGTCGAGGGCTACACGTGTTTTCTCTGGGTGATGCTGCTTTCCCTCCCGGCGGCGCTCAACCTCGACCTGGTGGTAGCGAGCAAGCTCTTCGGGGCGCTGTTCGCCGCGCTGACGCTCGTCGTCACGGCGCGTTTCTTTTCGAATGATTCCACAGCGGCGCCGCGGATCCGCTGGTTCGCGCCCGGGTTGTTGGTCGGCAACGCCGCAGTGGGGATGTGGTCCGTGCACGGGCTCGAAACCGCCCTCTGCATGCTGCTGCTCACACTGGCGCTGCGCGCGGACGCCAGGGAAGGAGACGAGCCGCGATCGCGCGCCGGCAGCGCGGCGGTCTGGTACGGCCTCGCGAGCCTCACCCGCCCCGAGGGCCTGTTCGCATTCCTCGCGAGCCTGCTGTTTCGCGGCGTCGTGGGGCGCGGCTCCTGGAAAGAGCGCAAGGTCCTTCGGCACGCGCTGGTGTATGCCGGGATCGTCCTGCCGCACTTCGTCTGGCGCTACTTCTACTACGGCCATCCGCTGCCGAACACCTACTACGCAAAGGTGGCCCTGTCGTGGCCGCTCGTGGTTCGCGGCAGCGAGTACGTGCTCGGCTTCTTCGGAGGGTTCGGAGCGCTGCTGTTCGTCACATTGCCGCTCGCGCTGTGGGTCGCTCGACGCGACCGCCGCGTCGCACTGCTCGCATGCGTCGCGGGCGCGCATCTCGGAGCCGTCATGCTCGAGGGTGGCGACGGCTTTCCCGGCTGGCGGTTCCTGGTTCCGATTGCGCCGGCGCTCTACCTCTTGGTGCAGGCGGGGATGCAGGAACTCCTCCGCCTCGCGCGCGAAGCGGGGCGCTGGCGCCTCTTGGCGCGGATCGCCTTACTCGTCGGGGTGCTCGGCGTGCCGCTGCACGCGCATCACCTGTTCGGCCCCGCTCTCGAGGAGGCGCGCGGCGCGGACGCGTTCACGCGTCGCTTGACGCTCGTCGGTCGCACGCTGCGCAAGGTCGTGCCCGCCACCACGCGGATCTGCTTGAACCCGGTCGGCGCCGTCCCGTATTACTCGGGCCTCTACACCATCGACATGCTGGGCCTGACCGACGCGCACATCGCCCACGCCGACGTCGCGATGCAGGCCGGCGGCTACGCGGGCCACGAGAAGGGCGACGGGGAGTACATCCTCGACCGCGCGCCCGAACTGATCCTGCTCGGCAACGTCCAGGTGGCGCCCCAAGGCCCCGTGAACCCGCGGCGGATCCATTGGCCGCTGCTGGGAATTTCGGAGCACGAGATCGGGAGAAGTCCGCGCACCCGGCGCCTGTACGTGCCCGACCAACTGCGGCTGCCCGACGGGCGCTACCTGCTGTTCCTGCGCCGCATCGACTTCCAATTCAGGCGGGACGTCAGCGGAAACGCCGTCGAATCGTCGGCTTTGCGCTCGGGCCTACGCGACGAGCAGCGTGCCCAGTAGGCGCACGACCTCGTCTGCAGCGGTTTCTG
>JAHEEJ010000049.1 GCA_024640705.1 Deltaproteobacteria bacterium | reverse complement strand
GGACCACCTCGAACCGGGCGGCGTTTTCGTGCAGTGGATCGGCATCGCATTCGTCGACGAAGCGCTACTGCGGAGCATCGTTGCGACACTTCTGGAGGTCTTTCCGGAAGTGGCTGTATTCAGACCCGTCGCGGGATCCGTTCTGTTTGCGGCATCCAATCAGAAGATCGACCCGATCATGGCATCAGCGATTGCGCTCGAGGCATCTCCGTCGGACTACTCTCGCTACGGACTGCGGCGTACGGAAGACCTGATCGCGGGCTGGAATCTGGATCGAGAAGCCGCGCAGCGCTTCTCCGCAGACGCCGACAGCAACACGGATGATCGCAATCAACTGGCGACGCGATCTGCCGGGCTCGGCAAAGACGCGCTTCGCGGCCAGGCGGCCAATCAGTTGTTTGCTCCATTCGATCCGCTTCCTTCGAGGGCAGCCAAATTCAGGGCCACCTATCTCGTGCGACGCCTCGCAGCCAGAAGCGAATGGGCGCGTGCCGTGAAGTTCGCCAAGCAGCAGCAGGATCCCACGCAGCGGCTGACGAACCTGGGCTGGGCGACGAGTACAGAATCCCCCAGTCGAGCGATCGCGCACTTTCGCGACGCGCTCGAGCGCGATCCAACCGCTGAATCGGCACGCTTCGGGCTGCTCAAAGCGCTGAGACGCCCCTCTAGGGCAAATGACCCGGATATGCTCGAATTGGCGGAGCCGCTGGAGGGAGCCGCAGCGGCGGTGGTTTCGGGCTGGCGGCTGGCGGCTGCGGGCGAATGGCAGGCGTTGGGCGAACTCGAGCCCGAACTCGCATCCGCCGAATGGTTCGATCCCGCCTACCCGGACGCCCAGCGGCTGCGCGCCCAATGGCGCGCGGCGGGCGACGATCCCGTGTTGCACGCTGAGGCGGTAGCAATCGCCAGCGATCTTCTTCGCAGCAACGGACTCACGGAGGACCTGCTCGTCGGCGCGCAGGCCTTCGCCGCTGCAAACCAGCGGGAGAGCGCGGTCCAACTGCTGATCGCCCTCAGCAATCGGCGCCCGACGCGCTGGATTGCCCAGGCAGCTGTCGAACTGATCGACTCGCTGCCCCCGGAGATCGACGAAGCGCGACGCGCGGCGCTTCGCAATCGCTTCACCCGACGGCCGAGGCCCGCGAAGGCCTCAGCCAATCGCGGGTGATCTCGATTCGTCTTCCTCGCGGATCTGACGAGCGCGTCGGCATAGCCACCAGACCAGCGTGCCGACCAGCAGGATCGGAAGTGCGGTCAGAAACCCCGCAGTGGCGAGGAAAGCGACGCGCGTTTCATCCGCGCGTCCCGTGAAGCACACCGCACACGCGGCCGCGAGCTGCGGCGCGAGCAGGACCACTGTCGAGACCATCAGCGCAAGCGCGAACGGCATCGGGATCACAGATACACCATGAAATAGTCGTTTTCCCGTCTCTAGATGAGGAAACCAGCCCCAATTTTGGGCCCAGATCAGCGGGATTGGGTCCAGCGCGATCCGCGCTTGGCAAATTGCCCCAGTTACCATATATGATTGGCAAATTTGCCCCAGTTATCATATAGATAACCGGGTTTTTCGTACGTCCCATTGATGGGGAATCGGGGCAGCTCCCAAGATAGCCGCCCGAACGGCCCCGTGGCTGGCGTAGCTCGACTGGCAGAGCAGCTAGACCCGTAATCCAGTGGTTCGCGGGTTCGAGTCCTACCGTCGACTCCGTGGGAGATCGTTCGGAAGCAAGAAGGGACGCGATGGGAGCCGATTCTCGACACTGCGGAGCAAACGAGCGAATCGGGCGAGCGAAGACGCAGCCGTAATCGGACACTGACATTCACACTCGATGACCCGACAGGATGCGCGCGAGTCGCGTGCCGGGCAAAGACCATCGGAGGCCGAGGGGCCGTATGTCGAAAGAACGAAATCCTGATCGAATTGCGTTCTGGGCCTTCTTGCTGACCATCGTCAGCGTAGGATCCTGGATCGCAGTGGTCTTCGCCTTCATTCTCTGAGGAGCAGGTCAACATGTTCGAGCCCTTCAAGGTCGAGGCGCTCTCTACCTTCGCCAGTGACATCGACGGTGTGATCATCCTGGTCACCATACTGGTCGGTTTCTGGTTCTTCGTGGCACAGGCCGCACTCATCGGCTTTTGCATCCACTTCCGGCACCGCGACGGCCACAAAGCCCAGTACATCGCGGGAGACAAGAAGAGTGAGACGCGTTGGATCACGATCCCCCTGGCGCTGATCGTCACCTGCGACGTCTTCATTGCGATGGCGGATGGGCCGGTGTGGAAGAAGGTAAAGGAACACCGCCCCGAGCCGGACCGGATCGTCCGAGTGATCGCCCAGCAGTGGGCCTGGACGTTCGTCCACCCTGGACAGGATGAGAAGCTCGGCACCCCGGACGACATTACGACTACCGGCGATCTGCACGTCGAGGTGAACAAGGTCTATCACTTCGAGCTTTCATCCCGCGACGTGCTTCACAGCTTCTCCGTACCCGTGTTCCGCCTGAAGCAGGACGCGATTCCTGGCCGAACGATCGTCGGGTGGTTCGAGGCGACCGGAACCGGAACCTACGACATCCAGTGCACCGAGATCTGCGGGATCGGGCACGGCCTGATGCCGGCGCGCATCCAGATCGAGACGCCCGAACAACACGCCGCCTGGGTGTCAGAACGCTCCCAGACGTTACTGGCGTCGACCACTTCGCTGCGCGCGGGTCAGGAGTAGATCATGGCCGAGAGCGCTCCCGCGACCCACGATGACCATCACGAGCCGTCGGGCTTGATCAAGTACATCTGGTCCACGGACCACAAGATCATCGGCATGCAATACCTGTTCACAGGGATGTTCATGGCGTTGGTCGGCGGCTTCTTTGCCTACGCGTTTCGGATGCAGCTGGCATTCCCCGGTGTCGATATCCCGGGCTGGGGCACCATGACGCCTCCGGACTACAACGCCCTGGTAACGAATCACGGCACGATCATGATCTTCTGGGTGGCGATGCCGGTGCTGATCGCCGCCTTCGGAAACTTCCTGATCCCGTTGATGATCGGCTGTGACGACATGGTCTTTCCGAGGCTGAACCGACTGTCGTACCAGGTCTTCCTTCTCAGTACGATCATCCTGCTCGCTTCGTTCTTCGTACCCGGCGGCGCTTTTGGTGGAGCCTGGACGGCTTATCCACCGCTCTCCGCACAATCCACCTACAACCTGACGCCATGGGGAGCACCGCTCTGGTTGCTCGCGGTGGCACTCGAGTTCGCCGCTTTCCTGATGGGCGGGATCAATTTCATTACGACCACGATGAACTCTCGTGCGCCCGGCATGAAGATGCACGACATCCCGCTGGTGGTCTGGATGATCGTGCTCGCGAGCATCATCTTCATGCTCTCGGTTGGCCCGCTGTTTGCCGGCGCGATCATGCTGTTCTTCGATCAGGTCCTGGGGACGGGCTTCTTCGATCCCAATCGCGGAGGCGATCCGGTTCTTTGGCAGCATATGTTCTGGTTCTTCGGGCATCCCGAAGTCTACGTGGTGCTACTGCCCGCAATGGGGATCGTGGCCGAGATCATCACGGTCTTCGCTCGTAAGAAGTTCTTTGCCTACACGCCGGTGCTCTACACCACTTTCGCCGCGGGGGTCGCCAGCTTCACCGTCTGGGCCCACCATCAGTTCATCGCGGGCATCGACCCGAGAATGGCCCACATCTTCACGGTGACGACCCTGTTGATCTCGGTGCCCATCGCTGTGATCGTTTTCTGTTCGATTGCCACCCTCTACGGGGGGTCGATCCGGTTCAAGACCCCGATGTTGTGGGCGCTGTCCTTCATCTTCGAGTTCCTGCTGGGTGGCGTGACGGGCATCTATCTCGGTGCTGCTGGTGCTGACGTCTACTTTCACGATTCCTACTTCGTGCTGGCTCATTTCCATTACACGTTCTTCCCGATCGCGATCATCGGAACCTTTGCTGCCATTACCTACTGGTTCCCGAAGATGTTCGGGCGACACATGAACGAAACACTCGGGAAGATCCACTTCGTGGGCACCATCATCCCGTTCAACCTGATCTTCATCCCGCTGTTCATTCTCGGCCTCGCGGGTCAGCACCGGCGCATCTACAGCTTCTCGCTGTTTCCCGATCTCGCGAAGCCCGAATTCCAGGACCTGCGGGTGTTTGCAACGGTCTCACTGCTCGTCATGCTCGCATTCCAGTTCGTATTCCTCTTCAACTTCTTCTCCAGCATGATCAAGGGGCGGAAGGCTGAAAAGAACCCCTACGACGCGAATACCCTGGAGTGGACCACCGAATCGCCGCCGCCGCACGGCAACTGGAGCGAGTTGCCGTCGGTGTACCGCGGACCCTACGAGTACAGTGTTCCCGGCCGGGCGGATGACTTCTGGCCGCAGAATGAGCCGAGCTGAGGCTCGCAGAGTGCAGGAGCTGAAATGAGACCCGTCGCAAATACACGCAGCGCTACGGGAATACCGACCGCGCGGCTCGCCGTCTGGTGGCTGATCGCCTCCGAAATCGTGATCTTCGGTGGACTGCTCGCATCCTACATCATGCATCGGCTCGCCCATGACGCATGGTCCCAACAGGCTGCTTATACGAACACGTGGATCGGAGCATTCAATACCCTGGTGCTTCTGTCGTCGAGTCTGTCCGCCGTCCTCGGACACAAAGCCGCAGATGAAGGGAACGGTCAGAAAGCGGCCAAGATGCTGTACTTCACCATGCTAGGCGGGGTGACCTTTCTCGTCGTGAAGGCTTTCGAGTGGACTTCAGAGATCCAACACGGCTTCACGATCACTTCGAATACCTTCTGGTCTTTCTACTATTCGGCGGCGGGGCTGCACGCCATGCACGTGTTGGCCGGTGTGATCGTCATGGGAATCGTGGCGGCGACTGCCAAGAAGAACGAAGAACTCCACCGGGTGGAGCTGATCGGGCTCTACTGGCACTTCGTCGACGTCGTCTGGATCTTCCTCTTCCCCCTCCTGTACATCGCAAAGTAGGATCCCTATGTCTGAAGAGCACACGCATCATCCGAACTATGTGAAGATCTGGGCGATCCTCGTCTTCCTGCTCGTCATCAGCGTCACTGGCCCCATGATTGGGATCAAGTGGGTTACGCTGTTCACTGCATTCGGGATCGCGATCGTGAAGGCCTACCTGGTCGTCGTGAACTTCATGCACATCGGGGCCACCAGGCGCTTCGTGCCCTACCTGGTCGCCACTTGCCTGCTGTTCATGCTGCTGTTCTTCGCAGGGGTTGCCCCCGACGTGATGAAGGCAACCGGGAAGAACTGGTCGAAGCCGGCATGGGTCGAGGCACAAGCTCAGGCCGGTGCAGAGGGTGGGCACGGGCACTAGCAGCAGAACCGACATCCGCACGGATGATCGCAATCATCTGGCGACGAGATCGATTCACCCGAAAACCAGGACCCGTGAAGCCCTCAGTCGATTGCGGGCGATGTCGATTCGTGTTCGTCGCGAATCTGACGAGCGCGTCGGCAGAGCCACCAGACCAGCGTTCCGACCAGCAGGATCGGGAGTCCGGTCAGAAACCCCGTAGTCACGAGGAAAGCGACGCGCGTTTCGTCTGCGCGTCCCGTGAAGCACACCGAACACGCGGCGGCGAGCCGCGGCGCGAGTAGGACCAGCGTCGAGACCGTCAGCGCAAGAGCGAACCTGATCGGGATCACAGATACACCATGAAATAGAGCACCGGCCACAACCCCACCACGAAATACCAGAAGACCTGCGCGGCGGCGAACGTGCTTGGGGCCAACAGCCCCCTCGAGAGCTTGAGACCCGCCCGCGCGAGCACCGTCAATCCGGCGATCGCGTGAAGGCCGTGCAATCCAACGATCAGGAAGAAGAAGCTGCCGTGATTGCTGGACGTGAGCGTGAGGCCCTGACGGATCAGCATCACCCACTCGTACCCCTGAAACACGACGAAGAACGCTCCGAGACCCACCGCGAAGAAGAGCGGTCGTTTTGCGAGATTGCGGTTGCGCACGAAGGAGCGGTTGGCGATGAAGAGCACGACCGCGCTCGCGAGCAGCACGGCGGAATTGAACGCGGTGGCCCCGACGGGGAGCCTGGGCTGACCGGGGGGCGGCCAGCCGAGCGCGCCGGACTTTACGATCGAGAATGCGCTCATCAACCCGGCGAACAGCATCATCTCCGCGACCACGAAGATCAGCATCCCGAAGACCGCGCTCGGCAGTACCGGGCGCGGATCGGACACGATTCGGAGCGACGCGACGGATCTCGGCGTCATCGGGGAGAACTCCTCAGATCAGCGGTGCGCAGGAGCACGGGTCTCGATCTGGACCGCGGATTGGACCCTACTTTCCAAGTGTCATGATGTAGGCGATGACATTCTTGATGTCCTGCTCATCCTTGAGCTGCATCATCATGGGGCGCATCAGCGCTCCGCCCTGATCGCCCGGTCGGGATCCGCGGATACCACCCTTGAAATTCATCACCTGCCTGAACATGTACCAATCGCTCGAACGGTTGAGCGGAGCGGCGCCCATCATGTCCTTGTTTCCCGCCGCTTCGGGGCCGTGGCACGTGATGCAGATCGTAGAAAAGAGCACCTTGCCGGCTTCGACGTCACCACCGGTCAGTGTGGGTGCCGGATCGACGGGCGGCAGGGCTGCGATGTGAGCGGAAACGGCCTCGACGTCCCCTTCGCGCACGAGCGACCGCGCCATGGGCCTCATCCGCATGCCCATCAGGTCGTCGAAGTGGGTGCCGCGGTTTCCGCTGCGAAATTGTTTCAGCTGAGCTTCCAGGTACCACTGCGGCATACCCGCGATCGCCGGAGCACCCACGGCCTGCTGCCCCCCTGCATTTTCACCGTGACAGACCGCGCAAAGTCGGAATAGATCCGCGCCGCGTTGGTTCTCGTCCGCCCCGGCGCTAGCGCCCGCGACAAGGCAGGCGATCGCGACCAACACGAGGATTGCGGCGCAATTTTGATTGGGTGCCATCGCCATCCCTACCAGTAGCTAGAGGATCAGAGGAATTCCGAGCAGAATCGGGGCATCCTGGAGAATCCGGCAAATCTGGGGGCAATCGCCCCTTTCTTCAGTTCCACGAAGCCCCACCTGTGAGGCGAGAACACCCGCGGTGCCGAGAATTAGCCAATCCCTCACGGTTCCTCAAGCCAGAACCGCGGAATCGAACTGATTGAGCCAAGCCCGAAGCGGCGGCGCGCAACGATGACCGGGGAACAGTGCCCGCCCTACTCTCGAACAGCCCGATCAAGGCTCCCGGACGGGTCGTCCGGCCCTGAATTGCTCGAGATGCGCCTTCGACTCTTCGATCAAGGCGGGATTGCCCGCGGCTTCCTGCAGTGCGAGCGCCCGCTCTCCGACCCGGACCGCACTCTCGAAATCGCCGACCTCCGCGTGCGCGCAGGCGAGGGTGTCGAGATAGTCGGGACGCTCGCCCTTTTCGCCCTCGCTGATCTGCCTGGCGATCCGCAGCGCCTCCTCCCCATCTCGATCCCTCGCATCGGGATTCGTGGCGAGCGCGTAAGCGTAGTTGTTGAGGATGCCGTCTTCGCGCGGGCACTGATCGATGCCTTCCTTGAGCACTTGCAGCTGCCGGGCGTGGTCCTTTTGCTGTGCGGCAAGGTAGGCCAGCGTCGCTCGCGGGCTCGCCGTGCACGGATCGATGCTCAGTGAAGCGGCGAGTAGCCGCTCGGCCTCCGCGGGGTCGCCCCGCTTGAACAGGACGTGCGCGAGATTGGCGTAGGCGGGAGCCGTCTCGGGCGCGAGTTCGATCACTCTCGTCAGGATGTCGAAACGCTCGTCGTCTTCATCCAGTTGCTTGAGCACATAATCCAACTTCATCAAGAGCGGAACACTGTCGGGGTTTCGCGCGATTGCCTCTCGAAACTTCGCTGCGGACTCCCCGTATCGATGAGCCAGCTTGAACCCCGCTGCGGCGGAAACCAGATTCATGTCGTCGGTGAGCGCGGCAGGATCGACGCCCGAAACTTCGAGCAGCGCCATCTCATCACCGAGGGCCTGGGTCGGCGCTGCGGCCATGTATCCCAATGCCTCGAGCTGCGCGGCGGTCGCCGGATCGATCGCCGTTCGCGCGCCAGTAACCTTCGCGGGCGCCTCTTCGATCAGGGTCGACAGTTCCACCCGCAGCTGCTCGACCATTTCGGGGTGGATGCTCGACAGGTTCTTCAATTCGCCGGGATCCTGCGTCAGGTCGAAGAGTTCGGGCTCGACCTTGTGGATGTATTTCCACTTGCCCTTGCGAACGTATCGAAGCACCGACGAGCCAAAGATGATGTGCGGTTCGATCGATTCGCCGTAGCCCACGAGTCCGAGGTCGAGCGACTCCCCTTTCATCAGAGGAAGCAGCGAGGTGCCCTGGATGTCCTCTAGCGGAGGCAGATCCAGCATGTCGAGAATCGTCGGAGCGACATCCACCGTGCGAACCAGGGATTCGACCTTCAGACCCTTCGGCACGGTCGCGCCCCAAAACAGCAGTGGCACGCGGATCGTGCCGTCGTAGACGAAGTACATGTGGGTCTTTTCGTCATGCTCCCCCATGGCTTCACCGTGATCGGCCACGACCACCACGAGGGTGCGCTCCCGAAGACCCAGGCCTTCGATCAGCGCCAGGACCCGATTGATCTGCTCGTCGATGTACTGGATTTCGCCGTGGTAGGCACTCTCGGAACTCGTCTCGTAAAACCGCCCGGGCGGTGAGTAGGGCTGGTGGGCGTCGAAATAGTGAAGCCACAGAAAGAATTTCTCACTCCGATTCTCTTTGATGAACCGGAGTCCGAAATTGGTGATGTCGTCCGCCTCGCGTTCGTCGACCTCGACCGATCGCTGCTCTTCGCCGTCGCGCACGACAATCGTCTTGCGCTGGATGTCCGGGAATTCGAGATCGTGATAGCGATCGAAGCCCTGACCGAGCTGGGTGTGTCCACCGATGACGGGAGCCGCGATCTCCGCCGAAGTCTTGTAGCCGTGAGCGCTCAAGACTTCGGCGAGCGTGGTGTTTTCGTCGGACAGCACGTAGCCGGCATTCGACCGCACACCGTGAACGAATGGGTGCCTACCGGTGAAGAGCGTCGAATGCGAGGGCAAGGTGCTCGGAACGGAACTCGCGCACTGCTGGAACTGCGTTCCCTCCGCGGCGAGCCGATCGAGATTCGGGGTGATGGGCCGTTTCTGCCCATAGCTGCCGAGCGCATCTGCGCGGGTCGTATCCAGGGTAATCAGCACGACGTTCAGTGCAACGTCATCGGCGATCTCCGGCGCACTGGCCGGCGCTGGCGGCGCTTCCGATTCTCGTTGACACCCCGTGAGCGCGGCGCACGCAACGCACACAAGCACGCCCGCGGAAATCGCAATCAGTCGACCTGCGCCCATTACCCCTACCCTATAAATCCACACCGCGCGTGCAACGGCTAGACCAATTTCGCAAGCCTCTCTCAGCGAGGCAGCTTGCCGCCGTTCACACCGCAATTCGCAGACCCGAAGACATTTTGCGGATCGACCGCTCGCTTGATTTGCCGGTTCCACGCCAACATCGGGGCCGACATGATTGCGGGCAGAAATCCTTCGCGCAGCTTACCGACACCGTGATGATGGGATAGCGATCCACCGCTGCGCAGCACTTCGTCACGTGCGGCGTGCTCGATTTCGGCAAAGACCTCGCTCGGGCGATCGACACCCTTGTAGTAATAGGCGAAGTAGAAGTAAATACATACTCCGGTGTCGTATAATTGCGTGACGCGGCAACTGATGAACGGCACGCCGGGCAAGCCGCGCGCCGCGTGCTCTTCGCGAATTCTGCGATTCACGTTCTCGCAAAGTGACAGCGCCTGGCTCCAGGAAACGGAAGTCTCGAAGGACTCCGCGAGCAGATAGTAATCGATCATGAAGTCCCGGATGTAGGCGATCGCGAAGGTGAGTTCGTAACCGCGCTTGCCGTTTTCGGCGCCCGCCTTGAATCCGCCGTGTTTGCGGGCGATCCGAAACAGCGCCGCCTCCTGCGCGGCGGTATCCTGCCGGCTGCCTTCGAACAAGAGCGTGCAGGCCACCATCTCGTCGGGATCCAGTCTCTTGATGCGAGTCACATAGAATTTTTCGAGTTTTCCCTTCAATCGCTTCAGGCCGACCGCAGCGGGCTTGAGGGCTCGGCTGAACTGGAATTGAAGGTTGTCGGTCAGCCTCACGCTCGCTGGCGGAGTGGCCTGCTGTTTCAACTCGTACAGGAAGGCGAATCCCGCCTCGAAGTTCCGGAAGACGACGCTCTGGTAGCGCTGGACCTCGGGAAGCGGAAACAGTTTCACGGTTGCGTGGGTGACGATTCCCAGGTTCCCCTCGGATCCGTAGAGACAGCGGCGAAGATCGACACCGAT
This sequence comes from Deltaproteobacteria bacterium, assembly GCA_024640705.1. GTDB lineage: Bacteria > Myxococcota_A > UBA9160 > UBA9160 > SMWR01 > JACZVU01. The sequence continues at coordinate 5,022 of JAHEEJ010000049.1, read as the reverse complement.
GGATTCGCGAGGAGCGACGCCCGATCGCTCCAGGACGCCCTCCGCGGTGACTGCTGAAATGTCGAGCACCAGGTCTTCGATGTTTCCGTAGCGGTTCTTCTTCATCCCACTCGCGTGGGTCGCGATCCAACCGCCGAGGGTCGAAAACTCGATGCTGTCGGGTTCGTGGCCCATCGTGAAACCGTACTGCGCCAGGGTGTCGACGATGTCCCGACCGACCGCGCCCGCTTCGATACACGCCATCCGGTTCTCGGGATCGATCCAGCGAATTCGATTCATCCGAGACAGGTCCACGGAGGCGATGACGCGCGCCTCGTCCGCGGGACACAAGAGCGCCTGTGTGACGTTGGTGCCTCCGCCGTAGGGGATCAAACAAGCCCCGTGCTGGAGTGCCGCAGCGACCAACGCCTCGACCTGCTCGACGCCGTTCGGGTAGACGACGAGATCCGGGATCCGCGCGAGCTGCGCGTGCTTGATCGCGTAGATCTCCTCCTGGGTGTGTCCGTGACCGTGTCGCAGCCGGCTTTCCGCGTCGTCGCAGATCGCGTCGTCGGACAGGAACTTCCGCACTGCGCCGAGGAAATCGGGATTCTCGCGGGGGGCCGGAATGGCGGGCGGATATTGCGAGGGATTGGTTTCGCGCGGATCGAGCGCAATGCCGATCGTCCGACTCACCCAGGGCAGCAAATCCGGCAACTCGGTGCCGGACAGGTCGTAGCGATCGCCGCCCAGCTCGACGGCACCATTGGCGAGCACCCGAAAACCGCTATCTGCAAACCCCCAGCCGTCGAGCCGTTCGCCGTCCCCCGAGCACCGCCGCGGCGGTTCGGGGCAGATTCGTCGGCCGTGGTCGCCTTGACTCATCGCGTCGGTCCTCGATAGCGACTCGCGGCAGTCCTCAGTTCGCGGTACGGCTCCGCGGCACGTATCGCCCGTCGCGCGATTCGAAGTACTCGTCCAACAGGGGGTGGCGGCACGGCAATCCGGATTCGTCGCTGAGCAGATTCTGCTCCGACACGTAGGCTTCGTAGGTCGTCTCTTCGTTCTCGGCCAGCAGATGGTAGTAGGGCTGGTCCTTCAGGGGTCGAACGTCCTCGGGAATCGAGAGCCACCACTCTTCGGAGTTTGCGAACTCCGGATCGACGTCGAAGATCACCCCCCGGAACGGATAGAGTCGGTGACGAACGACGTTGCCGATGGAAAATTTCGCGTTTCGATCCTGCACGATTCCTCCCCCTCCAGAGGCTAAAGATAGGGCATCTCGACAACGACGCCGTGATTGGACGTGCGGCGAGCGAGAATCATTCTGTGCCCCCGTTAGTGACCCGCTCGCATGCGCACGGGGAGCCGTCGCGAACCCCAATCGCCCGGGGTCGATTCGAAGACACCCGCGCACGGCGCCCCGCAACCCGAGCAGCGGCCATCCGCGCTGAGGCCCCAGTGGGTGAGAACGTATCCGTCCCGCCCGATCAGGCACTCGCCGCATTCATGGCAGAGCGTGCTGCCGCCAACCCGGTCGCGAACGTTTCCCGTGTAGACGTAGCGGAGGCCGTGACTTCGAGCGATCTCCCGCGATCGCCGCAGGACCGCGACGGGCGTGTGGTCCCGGTCGAGCATCCGGTAGTCGGGGTGAAACGCCGTGAAATGCCACGGAACGTCGGGCCCGAGGTTCTCGGCGATCCAGCGGCTCGCCGCGTCGATTTCCACCTCTGAATCGTTTTCACCGGGGATGAGCAGCGTCGTGATCTCGAACCAGACCTCGGTCTCGTGTTTCAGGTAACGCAGCGTTTCGAGGACCGGATCGAGCCGCCCCCCGCACACCTTCTGGTAGAAATCGTCGGTGAACGCCTTGAGATCGATGTTCGCCGCATCCATCGATCCAAAGAACTCGCGACGCGGCTCGTCGCAGATGTAACCCGCAGTCACCGCGACCGACTTCAAGCCCCGTTCGCGGCACGCCTGCGCGACATCGACCGCGTATTCCAGAAAGATTACGGGATCGTTGTACGTATAGGCGACGCTCCGACAACCGTGCGCCTGCGCGGCGCGGGCAATCTCTTCAGGAGACGCCGCGTCAGCCAGCGTGTCGAACTCTCGTGACTTGGAGATATCCCAGTTCTGACAGAAGCGACACGAGAGGTTGCAGCCCGCAGTCCCAAACGAAAGCACCGGCGTGCCCGGCAGGAAGTGGTTGAGCGGTTTCTTTTCGATCGGGTCGATGCAGAATCCGCTCGAACGCCCGTAGGTGGTGAGGACGACCTCGTCGCCGCGACGCGCGCGCACGAAGCACAGGCCGCGCTGGCCGTCGAGCAGGCGACAGGCTCTCGGGCAGAGGTCGCACTGCAGCTGACCGTCTTCGAGCCGGTGCCAATAGCGCCCAGGCACCTCCGAATCGGCTTCCGCGAGCTCACTCATGGTCTCGAAACCCTCCCCTTAGAGGATGCAATGAGCCGCGAGCGTGTCAAACTAGAGGGGTTCGCGGCAGCGATCGGCGGACAGGCGGTGAAGTCGAAATGAGTCCGACGCGTGCGCCCGCGGTGGCGGGCTTTTTCTACCCGGAAGACAGCGCGGAACTCGAGAGCGCGCTGGCGCGCTACTTCGCCGCGGTTCCAGCGCCCCCCAGCGGCGCTCCGGCCCCAAAGGCGCTGATCGTTCCCCACGCGGGCTTCGTCTATTCCGGCCCGGTGGCGGCGAGTGGGTACGCGCGCATCGCCGGCCAGCGGCACCTGATCCGGCGGGTCGTCCTGCTCGGGCCCTCCCATCGGATCCCGCTGCACGGACTCGCGGCTTCGGGCGCGGACGCCTTCGAAACGCCATTGGGCGCGGTGCCGCTCGACCGCGAGGCGATCGACCAGATCCTCGATTTCCCCCAGGTGCAGATCCTGGACGCCGCTCATCGGGAAGAACACAGCCTCGAAGTGCAGCTTCCCTTCCTTCAGTACGTACTCGAAGACTTCTCGCTCGTGCCGCTGTCCGTGGGTGAGGCCGATCCCGAAGAGGTCAGCGAAGTGATCGAGCGCTTGTGGGACGGTCCCGAGACGCTGTTCGTCGTGAGTTCTGATCTCAGCCACTACTACGGCTACGAAACGGCCCGCCGCCTCGACAACGCCACCACTCGCGCGATCGAGGCCCTCGATGCCGCCGCCCTGGGACCCGAGTCCGCGTGCGGCCGTATCCCCGCGCGCGGCCTGTTGGTTGCCGCGAAACGCCACAAGCTGTCGGTGGAGACCGTCGATCTGCGCAACTCGGGGGATACCGCGGGCGACAAAGGTCGGGTCGTCGGTTACGGATCCTATGTATTCAGCTGATCTCTCGAAAGAACCGCAGCGCGCGAGCCCCGGCAAAGCGTTGCTGCTCGACGTCGCCCGGCAGTCGATCGAGTGGGGCCTGCGAACGGGCGAGCCCCTCGCCGTCGATCCCGACGCCTACCCGCCCGAACTTCGGGAACTGCGCGCAACCTTCGTCACGCTCCGGCACGCGGGCCAGCTTCGCGGTTGCGTCGGAAGCCTCGTAGCGAGCCGGCCACTCGTCGCCGACGTCGCACACAGCGCGTTCAAGGCGGCATTTCGCGACAATCGCTTCCCGCCCCTCGAGGCCAGCGAACTCGATCCACTCGAGATCCACATCTCGATCCTCAGCTCCCTCGAGCCGCTTTCCGTCCCCGATGAGAAGGCGCTGTTCGATGCGATCCGCCCGGGAATCGACGGTCTCGTCGTGCGAGACGGCGCCCGGCAGGGAACCTTTCTACCCGCGGTCTGGGAGAGCCTCCCCGAGCCGTCGGCATTCTGGCGTGAGCTCAAGCGCAAGGCGGGACTTCCACTGGACGCCTGGTCGAGTCGCTGGGAGATCTTTCGTTACACCGTAGAATCCCTACCGTGATGCTTCGGGATTCGATACGGAAATCGGGATTCGGCATCTTCCAGTACGCGATCGCGTCGGTTAGGATCCGCCGGCTCGAATTGCGCAACGCCGGCCCACTCATTCGGGATGACCACCGATGACGACCTCCACCAAGATTACCGACGGCAACTTCTTCGAAGATTTCTCACGCGGCCAGATCTTCCAGCACGCGATTCCCCGGACCATTACCGAGGGTGACCTCGCGCTCTACATCGCGCTGACTGGCGACCGCCGGCCGCTGAACTGCTCGAGCGAACTCGGGCGCTCACTCGGCTTCGAGCGGGAGGTCGCGCACGACCTGTTGGTCTTTCACATCGTTTTCGGCAGAGCGGTTCCAGACGTGTCGCTGAATTCACCCGCCAACCTCGGCTACGCAGATGTGCGTTTCGGTGTGCCCGTGTTTCCCGGAGACACGCTGCGCTCGGAAACCGAGGTCATCGCAAAGCGCGAAACCTCGAAGGGCGACGTCGGCATCGTCTGGGTGCGCACGCGGGGCTACAACCAGCACGACGAACTCGTGCTCCACTTCTACCGCTGGGCGATGGTCAACAAACGAAAACCCGAACAGCGCACGGGCGACAGCGACTCGCCGGAACTACCCGAACAGGTCGCAGTCGAAGACTTCTGGATTCCCGGGGAACTCGACGTCTCGATGTTCGATCCCGTGACGACGGGAGGCAGCGCGTTCTGGGGTGACTACGAACCCGGCGAGCGCATTCTGCATCCCCAGGGCATGACGATCGAAGACGCCGAACACCAGATGGCGACGCGCCTGTATCAAAACACGGCTCGAGTACACTTCAATCACCACACCCAGAAGGACGCTCGACTCGGCAAGCGGATCATCTACGGCGGTCACATCATCTCACTCGCCCACATGATCTCCTTCGACGGAATCGAGAACGCGCTGCGCATCCTGGCCTTCAATGCGGGCACCCACGCAAACCCAACCGTGGCGGGTGACACCCTCTACGCGTTCACCGACGTGATCGAACGCGTCGAACTCGGCCGGGAGGACCTCGGGGCGCTTCGCCTGAGACTGATCGGCGTCAAGAACCAGGATCCGGGCCTCGAGCACTTCGAGATCAAGACGCGCGACCCCGAGAGCGGGCGCGAGCGCTA
>JAHEEJ010000329.1 GCA_024640705.1 Deltaproteobacteria bacterium | reverse complement strand
GCGACCGCTGCGGTCGCGGCGTCGACGCCGACGCATTCGCGAGTGCAGCTGACCGCGCCGCGCGGTGAGCCATTTCTCGCGCGAGGCCATCGCATCCTTGCGGCCGAGCAGCTTCTCCTTGCTCGAGCGGTATTTGCAGAAGTCGTCGTAGGCTTCGATCTCGTGTTTCAGATCCTGGACGACGAGCTCGATCATGATCGCGTCGTCGAGATAACCGAGCCCCGGGATGCGGTCGGGAATCAGATCCTCACCTTCCGCGAAGTAGACCAGGCCGTCTGCCACCCGCGAGCGATCCTTGCCCTCCATGTCCCACTCTTTGTCCTCGAGCATCTTGACCATGCGCTCGAGTTTCTGGAGGCGCTGCACGACGAACCCCGCGGCACTCGCGCCGCGAATTTCTTCGATCAGCGTCCGGACTCCGGCGATCAGCTTCGCTTCCTCGATGCCGGCGCTCTTCGCGCGCACTTCGTCCATGATGCGCTTGAAATATTTCAGGTCCTTGTCGCTGAGTTCGAAGGTGATGTTCATCGGCATGGTTTACGCTCCCCATTCTTCACAGGTCTTCGCAGACCTCAAATCCCCAGCTCCCAAATCCACGTCGGAGCGTTCGGCGCACACATCCTGGCAGGTGCCGATGCGGCTGCAGCCCGGCGCCAGATCCTCGCCGGGATCCAGAACGCTCGATTCTATCGGGTCCAGATCGAGAGCGGGAGGCCGCTATTTCACAGCCGCATACCCTTGGCGCTGCTCCCGGGAACGCGCAGACCCGACCCCTGCCGGAATCGTTGCGTACTGGACCTTCCCCAGAAATGCACGACCCCGGCATGAGCCGGGGCCGTCGCACTCAATTTTTCTTGCAGCCCGAACTAGGCGGGGCGCACGTTGGTGGCTTCGGGTCCTTTTCGGCCCTGCCCCGATTCATACTCGACCTTCTGGCCGTCCTGCAGGGACTTGAATCCGTCGCCCCCGATGTTCGAAAAGTGAACGAACAGATCGTCCCCTCCGTCGTCAGGAGTAATGAATCCGTAGCCTTTTTCGTCGCTGAACCACTTCACGGTGCCAATAGCCAACTTACTCTCCTCACTTGCGTCTACCGCGGAACCCAGATGTCCTGGCCGCTGCTTGCGCTCATTGCACGATTGCGAAACCCAGGTATCCAGGCCGCAGTCGCGGATCCTACAGGAATCGAGCATCCGAGTCAGCAAAATTCCGAGCGATATGTGTTGAAAAGGACCCGCACCGCCCCATCCGGGCCGACTCGAGAATCCGCCGGATCAGATCGCGGCGAGCCCACGCTCGAATGCCGCGACCAGCTGGTCCGCGTTGGCTTTGCTGAAGACCAGCGGCGGCCTGATCTTGAGGATGTTGCGGTGCGTCCCGTCGATCCCGATGAGAACGCCGTCCTCTCGCATCCCGTTGACGATCGAATGGGTCTCTTCCGTCGCGGGCTCGAGCGTATTGCGATCGCGCACGAGCTCGACGCCGACGAACAGGCCCGCGCCGCGCACGTCGCCGATCAGCGAGTACCGCTCGGCCAGTGACTCGAGGCCCGAGCGAAGGTAGGCGCCGACCCGATCCGCGTTTTCTTGCAGCTTCTCGCGCTCCAACACGTCGAGCACCGCGAGGCCCACCGCACAAGCCACCGGATTCCCACCCGTGGTGGAGAAGAACTCGCTGTGCCTGACGAGCGAGCGCACGATCTCCGGCGTCGTCACCACCGCGGCCATCGAGAAGCCATTGCCGATCGGCTTGCCGAGCGTGACGATGTCCGGAATCACCCCGTGACCCTCGAAGCCCCAGAAATGGCTGCCCGTGCGGCCGAACCCCGACTGCACTTCGTCAGCAATGCACAGCCCGCCCGCGGCGCGGACCTTCGCGAACGCCGCGCGCAGGTAGCCGGGCGGCGGCTTGATGATCCCGCTGCTCGCGAGAATCAGATCGAGAATGAAGGCAGCCGGTGCATGACCGCGCTCGGCCAGCGATGCGATGGCCTCGTCGAGATAATCCGCGTAGCGCTCCGCATAGCCGGGCTCGTCGCGTCGATGGGGTCCGCGGTAACCGTCGGGCGGTTGAAGCGAGGCGATGTGGGAAGCCGGCGACTCCCCGGGCCGGAGTTTTACGGGTGAGAGGTCGCTCACTGCTGCCGTCGTGCCGTGATAGGCGTCTTGCATCGCGATGCCGCCGTCGTTTCCCGTGTGCGCCTTGGCGAGCCGCCACGCCAGGTCGTTCGCCTCGCTGCCGGAACAGACGAACATGCAGACCGAGAGATCGCCCGGCATCGTGGCCGTGAGGCGATCCGAATACTCGAGCACGGATTCGTAGACATAACGCGTATTGGTGTTCAATGTCGCAGCCTGCCGCGACAGCGCCTCGACGACATCGGGATGACAATGGCCGACCTGCGGAACGTTGTTGTAGGCGTCGAGAAACGCGCGCCCCGAAGCGTCGATCAGCCACGCCCCGTGTGCGCGAACCACGTGAAGCGGGCGGTCGTAGAACAGACTCAGCCCCGGCCCGAGCCGCTCGACGCGTCGCTCGAGCAGCGCATCGATGTCGTCTTTCTGTGGCGCAAAGGCCTCCTGGGGGATCGCGAGAATCGCGTTCGGATCGGGCGAGAGATCGCGCCAGACATGCCATTTGCTGGGGTCGCAAACGCGGGGGAAACCTCCGGAAATCTCGAGCGGATCGGTCTGGATCTGGAGGTGGATCGGCGCACCGCAATCCGAAACCCGACCGATCGGGTCGCCCTTCGCGACCGGATCCCCGAGCCGAAGGTCACCCGACTTCGCTGCGTCGAGGTTTCCGTAACAGGTGTAGAAGCGGATCCCGTCCGAAACCTCGTGCTCGAGCACCAGATCGCGAAGGCCCGGCTTCGCTTCCACCGGGTCGAGCCGCCGAACGACGCCCGCGAGCGGTGCGTGGATTGCGCTACCGGGGCGCGCCAATAAATCGGTTCCGAGGTGCAGAGCGCCGCTTTCGGACGGGCGGCCCGCCACATCCGCACCGCAACCGGGCGCGCCCTGGGGATGGAAACCGACGTCGATTGCGTCGAACAGCGCGCCCGAACCTCGGCCCGCATCGCTGCCCAGCTCTGCAATCTGCTCGGCCGACAGTGCGCGCTTGCGCATGAGCGCAAGATCCCGATCGAACAGCGGCCCGATTTCCGCCGCATGATCGCTCAGCCAGTCCGCGACACGCGGTGCATTTGGCGACGCGGGCAGACCACAGGCGTTGCGCAGACAAGCGTGAAAGAAATCCGACTTCCGGTCCAGAAGCCACGGGATCATGGCATTGTACCCGTCGCACCCGGCGGTGATATAGGCGTGATTTTCGGGGTGCTCGGCGACGCGCCAGGTCGCGACCACCAAGGCCATGACCGTCCGCGCGACGACCAGATCGAAGACGATCGCGATTTCTTCAGGAGTGAGCGGCTCAACCGAGCAATAGCCCGCTGCAATCTCCATCGCAGTACCGAAGGGATCGTCGGCTTCGACGATCGATTCCGAAATCGGAACCGCGAGGTCACAGATGAGCGGCGTGTGAATCATGTCGCCGAAGTCGACCACGCCCACCACGCGGTCACCTTCGACGAGTGTGTTGTTGCAGCTGACGTCGTTGTGGATGACCTGGGCGCGCATGCCCTCGAGGGCGGGCAGCACCTGCTGCGTAAACCGGTCGAACACGCCCTCGATGTTGCGGCGCATGACGGGGTCTTCGATGAAGTGTGTCCGCTTGCGAAGCATGGGAAACTGGGTGAGATCCCAGAGCATCTCGTGACGCGCAGCGGGGTGAAAAAAGCCGCGCAAAGCATGGCCGAGCCGGGCCGCACTCGCGCCGACGTCACGCAACAACGCTGGAGACGGATGAACCTTGTCGAACACCTGACCCGGTAGATAGTTGAGCATCCGCGTGACGAAACGCCTCCCATCGGCGCCTTCGATCACGCAGCTGGACGTTCCCTCGGCAGAGTCCACGAGATGGGGAACCGGGAGTTCCGGAGCCACGCGCGCGATGTGCAGCAAGCCCTGGATCTGGAAATCGAGCACTGCCGGATCCTCGGCGGGATTCGAGATCTTCAGCACGTAATCCCGGCCGTCGTCGCAATGCAGGTGGAAATTCTGGTCGCGCTCGCTCACGAGTGCGCGGGCCGAACCGCTGACGCCAAAGCTCCGCTTGGCGATCCCCTCGGCTTCTGCGAGCGAGAAGTC
>JAHEEJ010000048.1 GCA_024640705.1 Deltaproteobacteria bacterium | reverse complement strand
CTTTCTCGTGCTGGACCGGATCCCGCGCATCGTTCCCGCGCTCGTGCTGTTGCCGACGCTCGTCGCGATTGCGCTGCTGCCCGCCTGGCCGGTCGAACGGCTCACTCCGGGAACGTTCCGCAACCGCAAGCCCATTCCCTCGTCCTTCCTCGGGCCCGCCGCGTATTTCGCGGGCCGAGAAGCCGCGGACATCGTCTTCTACGACGACGATCCGACCAGCAGCGTGGGCGTAGGCGTGCCGCCCCGGCGGCCCGAGAACATCGCTCTGTACGTGAATGGCAAACCCGAAGGAGCGCTCGAGGGCGACTATCCGACCATGGCGCTGATCGCCCTGATTCCCGCGCTGATCTCGGAAAGCCATGAACGCGCCTTTGTGATTGGCTTGGGAACGGGAGTGACGGCGGGCGAACTCGCGGCGCTCGACGCGACGCGGAAGGTTTCGGTGGCGGAAATTTCTCGGGCGGTGATCGCCGCCAATCCGTTATTCGCGGCGGGCAACCTCGGCGCCGCGACCCACCCGAAAATCGAGATCATTCGCGGCGACGCCTATCGGACGCTGCTTCGGAGCCACGAGCGTTACGACGTCATCGTGTCGGAGCCGAGCAATCCGTGGGTTGCGGGTGTCGAGATGCTCTACACCCGCGAATTTCTCGAGGCGGTTCGCTCGCGACTGGCGCCCGGTGGTGTGTATGGGCAGTGGTTTCATGTCTACGAAAGCAACAGCGAAGTCATCAATCTGATCCTGCGCACCTATGCATCCGTCTTTCCATTCGTGTCGGTCTGGTACACGGGCGGAGCCGACCTGCTCTTGCTGGGCATGGATCGATCCGACCGGGCCCTCGACGTCCGCGCGCTCGAAGCGCGATTTCGACAACCGGATTTCGCAGCTGGATTCGGCCGCGTGGAGATCGACCGCTTTGCGCAGTTGCTCGCCCACGAAGTGGTCCCGCTCGGAATGCTCCACGCAGAGCCACTCGAAGGTCCGATTCACAGCTTGCGCCGGCCGCTGCTCAGCGATCTTGCGGCTCGCGCGTTCTTCCAGGGTGGCCCTGTAGCGCGCATCGATCCCTTGATGAGCGTGAATCACCAAAAGGTTTCCTTCGGCAACTCTCTGTTGCGCCGCTACGCGGGAGGTGCCGAGACATTACCGGAAGAGATCTTCGAGATTGCAGCGCGAGAGACCTGTCGATTCAAACGCCTGAAGGATTGCGCGACCTTGCTCGCGCGTTGGTCGGTGGATTACCCGGAGTCCGACCTCTTGCGCGACACGCTGCCCTCATTGCGCGAGGGCTCGCGTTCCAAGCTTCCCGTGCTCTCCCCAAGGCGGCTGGGAAGGCTTCACGGCATCTACACTGGGAAGATCGTTCCCAGCCCGGATGCTCCGCCCCCGGGCGTAGAAGCCCGCCGCGCGACGGAGCTTTTCCTACGGCATTACAACCATATCGTGCCCTTCGATCGCCGCGCGCTCGACGAGATTTGGGATCGCTGCGAAGGTGAGGAATGTGAGGTCGAACGAGCGAAGGTCGAGGGTTTGCTCTGGGGGTTCGATGAAAGCGCTTCGCGATAGGCGAGTCGACTCTCGGCGCGCGCTCTTCATTGGCGATGTGCTCGCGATCAGCGCGCAGCCGCTTTCGACGCCAATCGCTTTGCAATGGTGACGCTCGATGCCGACGCTGACTGAGCAGAACGCGCAACCCTGGAGCCCCGCATCCGAAGCCGGGGGCATTCCCGCAGTCGTCTGGGCAATCGCCGGGGGAGCTGTCGCCCTTCGCCTGATCCACGCCTGGCTGATGATGGGAGACCCGCTCTACGAGCATCCCGTCATCGATCCGTTGGAGAGCCTCGAGCGGGCGAGGTACCTCGCCGAAGTCAGCTGGCTCGGTCCGCCGCAGGCGTACTGGAAGCCGCCACTTTACGATTACTTCCTCGGGATCCACTACGCGTTGTTCGGAGAGGGCCTGTGGCCTGCACGGGTCAGCCAGATCCTGCTCGACGGTGGCAGTTGTATCCTCATCTTTGCGCTCGTGAGGCGGTTGATTTCGCGCCGAGCGGGCATTGCGGCAGCGGCGGTGATCGGTCTCTGGGGACCGCTGATCTACTTCTCGTCGGTTCACGTTTCGACGAGCCTCACGATCTTTCTCGAGCTTTGTGTGTTGCTGCTCGCGGTTCGCGCGCGCAGTGAACCATCGCAGGTGCGGTGGATGGACGCAGGCCTCGCATTGGGATTGCTCGCGGCAACACGGGCTGAAACCTTGTTGCTTGCGCCGTGGTTGGCGGGCTGGCTTTGGCTGGGTTTGCGGCAGCATACGCGCCGCGAGCGAGCGGGCTGGGTGGCGATGCTCGCGCTGGGCGTCAGCGTCGTGATTGCGCCGATTGGTTTGCGCAACGCGCTTTACGCGCGAGACCCGGTGCTGATTTCGGCCAACGGCGGCATCAACTTCCTGGTCGGAACCGAACCCGAATACCGCGGGGTGATCGGTGTGCGACCCGGCCCGGAGTGGGAGTTGCTGACACGAGCGCCGATCGACCTGGGTTATTACACGGAGAGTGAACAATCGCAGTTTCACTTTCGCAAGGCACGCGCGTTGATCGCGAGCGATCCGACTCGGTGGGTCGCGCAGCTGGCGCGCAAGCTCGGGCATGTCTGGCACGGGCGCGAACTCGCGTCGAATCGCGACATCTACATTTCACGCGATGAGTCTTTCGTGCTGGCGTCGCTTCTGTGGCGCACCCCCGTGTTGTTCTTCCCGTTTGGCGTGCTTGCGCCGCTCGCTCTCGTCGGCATGGCGATCTCATGGAAGCAGCGCCGCAAGTCGCAATTCTTGATTGGCCTCGTAGCGGTTCACTGCGGGGCGATGGTGTTGTTCTTCGTGACGGGCCGGTTCCGGCTCGCCATGCTGCCGGTGCTCGTCTTGTTTGCCGCCGAAGCGGTCTCGTGGGCATTCGACTGTATTCGCGAAAAGCGGTCGCGCGCCCTCGCGGTTGCTGCGGGAATCACCCTGTTGCTGTTCGCGTTGACGAATTTCGAGAGCGTGCTGCGCGCGGACCCCGACGCCTACGAATCGAAGTTGCGTGCCGAAGAGCACTACTTTCGTGGCACCGTACTGGGCAACGACATGGGGCGCCCCGACGAGGCGAAGATCGAGCTCCACAAGGCCCTCGAGCTGGAGCCGGACTTCGTCGCGATTGCCTACAACCTCGCACAGCTCTACGAGACGAGCGGTGACGATGTGGCTGCGCTGCGCTTGTTTCGCGGATCGCTTGCAGTCACCGAGCGCTCGCCAGCCGAGCGCTACGTCGAGCCCGCGGTGCGTGAATACCTGAGCCAGATTGCCGGGAGGCTCCGCGCGGACGAATCCCAGCCAGATCCGATTCGCCACTTCGCGGAGGGAATCGGGTGCATGGATCGCCGCGACTGGTCGTGCGCGATCGTCGAGCTTCGGGCGGCGATCGTCCCCGGCGAGCGGGAAGAGGTGGCGCCGCTATTGGGTCTCGCCCATCTCGAGCGCGGTCGAGAGCACCTGCGGGCCGAGCGCAACGCAGCCGCGCTGGCCGATTTGAGCGAGGCTTCGAGGCTGAGGCCACACGACGCGGTCATCTACGTTGAGCTCGGCGTTGCGCTGACCCGCGCGAAGCGGTTCGGGAAGGCGAAGTCGGCGTTCGGGAAATTTCGAGTCTACGACCTGCCGCGCGGCGACTACTACCGCCGCGCGATCGAGAGTGCGGATGAGGGCGATCGCGCGGTCGCTCTCGCTGCCGCGCGCGCGATCGTGCGGCACTTTCCGCGGGACCGCCTCGCGCGCGAGACCGTGGAAGTTCTTTCTCGATGATTTCTGCGGCACAATGAACCGCCGGTGACGGCACCGGGAGTGACAGACCGCTTTCGAGACCGCACCTGAATACGGAGACGCACATGTTTGATCGAATGATTCGACCGCAATGGAAGGCTGCTTGCCTGGGCGCCGCTCTGGGGAGCGCGCTGTTCGTCCTTTCGCCGTCCGGGGCCATGGCCGAAGAAGATCCCAAGCTGCTCGCGCGCCAGATTTTCGCTGATTTGATTGCGTTTCCATCGACCCAGTCGCACGGCGGCTCGGCCGAAATCGCGAAGTACGCGGCGGATCGCCTGCTCGCAGCCGGCTTTGCCGAGCAGGACGTTCAGATTCTGGGGCCGCGTCCGGAGGTGGCGGGCGTGCTCGCGCGATTTCGTGGCCGGGGCGAGCGGGAGCCGGTGCTGATGTTCGCGCATCTCGATGTCGTCGAAGCGCTGCCCGAAGATTGGTCGATGCCGCCTTTCGAGTTGATCGAAAAGGATGGCTACTTCTACGGGCGCGGAACTTCGGACAACAAGACGGGCGCGGTGGCGCTGCTCGCCAATTTCATCCGATTGAAGCGCGAGGGCTTCGAGCCTTCGCGGGATTTCATCTTGATGTTCACGGGGGATGAAGAGACCGAGATGAACAGCGTCGCCTACTTCGCGAAGGAGAAGCGCGACGCGATCGACGCGGAGTTTGCGATCAATACTGATGGTGGCATGATCGAAACCGTGGACGGAAAGCCGCTCGCGTTCATCGTCCAGGCTGCTGAAAAGGTCTACATGACCATGCGCCTGGAGGTCACCAACCCGGGCGGGCACAGCTCTCGGCCGCGCGCGGACAACGCCATCTACGACCTTGCCGAAAGTCTCTTGCGACTTCGATCGCATCAGTTTCCGGCCAGTCTGAATGACGCAACCCGAAGTTATTTCAGTCAGGCAGCACAGTTCCACGAATCGGAGATGGCTGCTGCGATGCGTGCCCTCGCGGAAGATCGCGCTTCTGAAAGCGATATTGCGCGCCTCGACTCTTCGATCCACTTGCGCACCAAGATGCGCACGACCTGCGTCGCCACCCAACTCGAGGGCGGGCACGCCGAAAACGCGTTGCCGCAGATGGCCGCTGCGGTGGTGAATTGCCGGATTCTTCCGCAGGACTCGCCCGAGAAGATCCTCGCCGAAGTGCGCCGGGTGCTCGCCAACGACGCCATCGGCGTGACGATCGACTACGAAGCCGTTGCCAGCCCGACTTCGCCGCTCGCGCCCAATGTGATGGATGCGGTCACGCGGGTCGCTGCAGAGATGTATCCGGGCATTCCCGTGATCGCCGACATGAGTGCGGGCGCCACGGACGGGTTGTATCTGCGCAACGCTGGAATCCCCACCTACGGGGCGAGCGCTCTTCGCGAAGACACCGACGACATTCGCGCCCACGGTCGCGACGAGCGCGTCGAGGTAGACGCCTTCTATGACTCCGTGGAGTACTGGTATCGGCTGTTGCATGCGCTGTGATCGGGTGAAAGCGGGAGTGCAGCGATCGAAGCAGGGGGATCGTCAGGATTCGCGATCCGGGCTAGATTCTCGTTCGCGATGAGTTCTGCATTTCCGATCGATTCCGTTCGCGCCCAGTTTCCCGGTCTTCAGCGCGAGGTCGCCGGGCGGCCCGCGGTTTTTTTCGACGGTCCCGCGGGCAGCCAGACGCCGCGCCGGGTTGCGGAGGCGGTTTCCGATTATCTGCTGCACCGCAATGCGAATCACGGCGGGCCATTTGCGACTTCGCAGGAGAGCGATGCGATGCTCGGGGAGGCGCATCGGGCGGTCGCGGATTTCGTCGGGGCCGAGAGGGCGGAGGAAGTCTCGTTCGGCGCAAACATGACGACGCTGACGTTTGCGCTGGGCCGTGCCCTCGCGAGGACCTGGAACGCGGGTGACGAGATCGTCATCTCGCGGCTGGATCACGATGCGAACGTGTCGCCCTGGGAACTCGCCGCGCGCGATGCGGGTGCCGTCGTACGCTACATCGAGGTTCGGCCCGACGACTGCACGCTCGATCTCGACAGCTTGCGCTCGGCTCTGAGTGAACGAACCCGGCTCGTCGCCGTGGGGGGCGCGTCCAATCTGGTCGGAACCATCAACCCGGTTCGGGAAATCGCAGAGCTGGCGCATCGCGTAGGTGCGCAGCTGTTCGTCGACGCGGTCCACTTCGCGCCACACCGTTTGATCGACGTCGCGCTCTGGGATTGCGATTACCTGGCGTGCTCGCCGTACAAATTCTTTGGCCCGCACATGGGCGTGCTCTGGGGGCGGTCTGAAATCATGGCCGAACTGCCCGCCTACAAGGTGCGCGCAGCCGACGACGTGATCCCGGATCGCTGGATGACGGGCACGCAGTGTCACGAGGGCATCGCGGGAACCCTCGAAGCCGTGAACTACCTCGCGGATCTCGGCCGCGAGATCTCGGGATCGTCGCTCGATCGACGGGAGGCGCTGCGCGCGGCGTTCAGTGCGATCGAGGCGTACGAGAGTGTGCTTTGCCAGCGGCTGATCGAGGGCGTTGCGCGGATCGCGGACGCGCGCGTCGTTGGCATCACCGATGCGAACCGACTGGCAGAGCGCGCGCCGACGATCGGGATTCTCGCCGAAGGCCGCTCGCCGGTCGCGCTTTCCGAGGAGCTCGGCAAGCGCGGTATTTTCAGCTGGGGGGGCAACAGTTACGCGCTGCCGTTGACCGAGGCGCTTGGACTCGAGCCCGGTGGCGTCCTGCGCGTCGGCCTGCTCCACTACAACACCGCCGAGGAAGTCGGACGCCTGCTGGATCTGCTGCCCGAATCGATCGCCGCCGTGCCCTCTGCCTCGGGCTGATTCCAGGTCGGCTCGCGAACTCGCAGTCGCTCGGGTCCACCCCGGAAGGGGCCGTGATGGCCAATTGGCGTTCCGCTATAGAGGGTCCGACCGGGGATCGAAGGGTCGGGTGGGGTCTGATGCTCACGCTTACACGGTTGGCCTCGGCAAGAGGCGTGGCAGCCGGGCGGGCGAGCTGCCGGGCGCTGCGGGTGTCCGCCCAGTCGATCGTCTTTGGCTTCGGGATCGCTCTGTTCGCCTGCGGTTCTCAAGATGAATCCGCGCAGAGTGTGCTGAAGCCGCCGGCAGCGGTCGAAGAGCTCAGCGTCGAGGATCTCGCCGTTGGCGATGGCCCCGAATGCCGGCACCCGAGCCAGATCGTGACCATCCACTATCGCGGAATCTTGCTCGACGGTCGCGTGTTCGATTCGAGCTACGAACGGGGGGCGCCGATCGTCGCATCGCTGGACAGCCTGATTCCGGGTTGGCAACAGGGGATGCCGGGTATGCGGGTCGGTGGCAGGCGTCGGCTGACCGTTCCCGCGAATCTCGCGTATTCGGGTATGGCCGCGCTGAAGGCCGTCAAACCGCACGACTCGGACGACCGTGCGGAAGTGCTGATCCCGCCCGAGAGCACCCTCGTCTTCGAGATCGAACTACTCGCCATCACTCCCGGCGAAGATCCCGAAAGCCCCTCGGACATTGCGGGCAGAGCCGGTCAATAAGGACGCAAACCCGGCTGGGAGCGCTACTTGGCAGTGCGCCAGGGCGCGCGTGCAAACAAACAGAGGAAGTTGGTGATCAGCTGCGCCCCCGCGAGCGCGGTGATCTCGGCGACGTCGTAGGGCGGCGATACTTCGACCAGGTCGGCGCCGATGATGTTCAGGCCGGACAGTCCCTGGACGATCTCGAAAGCCTGGTTGGTGGTCAGTCCGCCCGGCGAGGGGGTCCCGGTGCCCGGCGCGTAACTCGGATCCAGACAGTCGATGTCGAAAGTCAGGTAGGCCTTCCGGTCGCCGATGATCCGGCGCGCCTCTGCGATCACCGCGTCGGTGCCGTGGCGGTGGACCCAGGGCGCGTCGAGGATATTGAACCCCATCGTGTCGAGGTTGACCGTCCGCAGGCCGATCTGGACCGAAGTCGCGGGGTCGACCAGCCCCTCGCGCGCCGCATGCCAGAACATCGTTCCGTGATTGACGCCGTCTTCGTTGTCGTCCTCCCAGGTATCGGAGTGGGCGTCGAAGTGGATGATCGAAAGCGGCGCCCCGTGGCGCTCGGCGTGGGCTTTGAGCAGCGGATAGCTGATGAAGTGATCGCCACCGAGCGTCATCATCATCGGTCCCGCAGCGACGATCTTCTTCGCGTAAGCCTCGATCGCCGCGGGTACCTCGGCGGGCTTCGAAAAATCAAAGGGCATGTCGCCGTGATCGACGATCGCCATTTCGGTGATCGGATGAAAATCCCAACCGTAGACGAGCCTCTCGTAGGAAAGCAGCGACGACGCTGCGCGGATGCCGCGCGGCCCGAAGCGGGTGCCGGGGCGATTGGTCGTTGCGGTATCGAATGGCACGCCGATGATCACGACATCGATTCCCTCGAGGTCCTTGCGATAGGGGCGCCGGAGGAAGCTAGTGACACCTGAATAGGTCACGTCCTCGGAAAAGCTGTGCAGATCCGTTTCCGTGATGGCGCTGTCGCCCCAGCTCTCGTCGCTCGTCTTTGCCTTTTGATCGCTCATCTCGCTTCCTGTTCGGGATTTCCGGGTTTCGGGATTTGGCGCCGCGGTGCTGCCGGTTACTTGCGCGCGCGGATCCTACCAAGCCCCAACCGGGCTGGCCCGCTCTGGCCCGAGGAGGCCGTTTTTCGCTTTTCCTGGGGCGGTAGGGGAGGTCTCGGGGCGAGCGCCTCAAGCTCCGGCGGTAAATCGACCGAAAACCCCAGGATGCGGGTATTGGTCGCCGACGACGATCGCCTCCAGCGCAGACTGCTCGAGACGGCCCTCTCGAGCTGGGGCTACGAAGTGACCAGCGTCGAAAACGGAATGCAGGCCTGGGAGCTCCTCCAGGGCGAGTCGCAGTTTTCCCTGTTGATCACGGATTGGGTGATGCCGGAACTCGATGGCGTCTCGCTCTGCCGGAGGCTCAGGCAGGAGGCGCGCGACCCGTACCTTCCCATCATCTTGCTCACCTCCCGGGAGGGCTCCGACCACACGGTCGAAGCGCTGAATTCCGGCGCCGATGCATTCCTCACCAAGCCGTTCAGTACGTCACGATTGCTCGCGCAGATTCGCGTCGCCGAGCGAATCCTGGGTCTCGAAGAGCGACTCGCCGAGCAGCTGCGAGAACTGCGCATCGCCAACGAGCGGCTCGAGTCAGGCCTCGCCGCGGCTGGAGCCGTTCAGTCGTCTCTGCTGCCGGAAGTCTCTCCGAAGATTCACGGGGTGGATTTCGAATGGAGCTACCAGGCCTGCGAAAGCCTCGGTGGCGACATGTTCAATATCTTTCGGCTCGATGAGCGTCGGGTCGGGATGTACGTGCTCGATGTTTCGGGCCACGGACCCTCGGCGGCCCTTCAGTCCGTCACGCTGAGCCACGTGCTGACCCCGTTCGATCAGCAGGGCGGAATCCTCAAGCGCATCAGTGAAGCATCCGGTCGCTACGAGGTGACGAGTCCGCCCGAAGTGGCGCGCCGGCTGAATCGCGAGTTTCCGCTGATCGAGCGATCCGGGCAATTCTTCACCTTTCTCTACGGCATCCTCGACGTCGAAACGCGCATCGTGAAGTATGTGAAGGCCGGACACCCGGGCCCGATCGTCGTTTCCGGTGCTGGGGTGCGCTGTCTCGAAAAGGGTGGTGGCATTCCGATCGGGATCCTGCCGGATGCCGAATTCGAAGAAGATCAGGTCGCGCTCTCATCCGGTGACAGTCTCGTCTTCTACACGGACGGCGTGCTCGAGACACTCAGCATCCGACGGGAGGCCTTCGGTTTGGACCGGTTGATCCGAACCATCGGCGAAGCGGAGGGTGGAATCTCGGAGCGCCTTCACGCGTTGCAGCTCCATCTGGATGCATTTGGCCTCGGTGAGCCGCGCCGCGATGACGTGACCTTCGTCGGCCTCCAGATCAGTTGAGACGTGGACCGAAAAATGGGCCTGGCATGATCTCTGCGTAGTCGGAGGACATGTGGAACGACTCCGATTGATGCGGCGCGAGAATGGTGCCGTGCGGATCGATCAGGAAGCCTGCGGGTCGTCGGGCAATCGCAACCACGCGATCGTCGCCCCCCAGCCACCCCGGTCTCCCGGCGCATCGATGAAATGTTCCACGCCGGGGTGCCGGGCCAACAAGCGCTGTACGCGGTTGCGCTGTACGCCCCGTCCGCGGCCGTGAATCAGTCGAACTTCCCGGAAGCCCTTTTCGATCGCCGCTTCGAGGTAGCCCTCGACGACGTCGCCGATCTCGCTCGGCCGGAAGAGGTGGAGATCGATGGATTCTTCGATCGGGATCTCGATCGGGTCGGGGAAGGGGCTTTCCGGATCGATCGGGTCGTCGTTCTCGGGGTCGTTCATCGCGGCTCCGCTGGAAGTCTACCGCGCAGGATGCTCTGGAGATTCAGCCAGCTGCCGCTTCGAGGCGTCGGGAACGGTTCTTCCACTAAAGAGCCGGCGAGGGTCGCCCGATTCGCGCCGTGGAGTGCCACGGTCCTCTGCTGGGAACCGATCCAGTGCTCCGAACCAGCCGGTCAGATCTGCGCAACGTGGAGGTTCAAGTGATTGAAATTGCTTCTAAAATGATGCGGATCGGCACTTCGGCCGCGGGGCTCGCGGCGCTGCTCTGGAGCGGAGCGCCCGCGGTTTTTGCAGATGAAATCGCGGGTCAGGTGACGGCTTCGATCGAGTCGGAACTCGGTGGGCCGATCGCCGATGGCGAGCACGTGAGGTTGGGTGACGGGGACGCCTGTTCGATCCTGCTCGACGACGACGCCGTCGTGGAATTGTGCGGCAAAGCGTCGGTGGTCTTCACGCGGGATCGCGATTCGAACCGCAGGATCGTTTCAATGGACGGTGGCGAGATCCGGATCGTCGTCGAGCCGCGCGGGTTCGAAGAGCGCATCGAGATTCACACGCCCGCTGCCATCGCGACACTGCTCGGCACGATCGTTTACGTCTCCGTCGATCCGAAGACGGGCAAGACGACCATTACTTCCGCCCAGAGCGAGGTCTCGGTTCGCAGCGGTGAGCCCGCTGTGCGTGGGACGACGGTTTTGAAGGCGGGCGAACAGATCACCTTGGCGCCCGGCGATGCTCCTCCCGCAGAACCCGAGCGCCTCGATCCGGAAGAGGTCTCCGCACTCGGTGGCTGCCTGGTCAATTTTCACACGGCGGCTGCCGACCGAGACAGCCGAGACAGCGGCGAGCGAGTGACTGGCCGGCTGACGGCCTTCGACGCCGCGAACGCCGGATCGCTTCCCGGCGCCGCTCCATCCGACCGTCCCGGCGGGTCTTCGCGCGACGAGCCCGGTGATCCACTGACGGGTCAGGAGGGTGTTTGCGTCGTGACGGATTGTGAGTCCCACGAAAATCCACAAGTCCCGACGCGTTACTGAGCTTCTAATCCGCGAACTGACGAACGGCGCGCGGGTCGAGTGCGACTCGCGAGATCAGGCTCCGGGCTTGTGCTTCGAGGGTGCGGTCACGGTCGTCTTGGGCTGGGTCTTCAACTGCGCCGCGCGGCCCCGGCGGACCTGACAGTCGGATTCCCGCAGGAACAGCACCTTGCCGCCGATCTGGCAGCTGACGAGTTTGTCGTCGCGGTTGACCTTCACGGGCTCTTCTTCGACGGTCTCGTGCCACCAATCGGCAAGTTTATCCGGGACGCCAGGCCCGCTGTTCTGGGCTTGCTGGCTCTGGGCTTCCGCCTCGGCTTTGGCGGCTTCCACCTCGGCCTTCTCGATGCCCTTCTTCTTCTCTCGCCAACCTACGGAGTGTTGTTCGATGAGGGCGTCACCCTGCCGGATCTCTTCGGCGATGAAGCAGCCCGAGAGCCAGAGCGCTGACGAGAGGATTGCGACGAGACGCAGCATCTTTCACTCATCGGCACAATTGGATCCCGGATAAAGTGGCCGATTCGACAATTCGATCCCGGGGCAGAGCCGGGCGGCTTCGAACAACGCCCGTGGGTCGTCGATAAATTCCTCCCAATAGGGCCAGTCGCGACACTTTTGCGGGCGAACTGCGTAGATCCTGCAGCTCGTCTCCCGCCCATCTTCGAGAAATGGGCAGCGCCCTCCGGTCCCGTCGATCAGCCGATCGCCACGCGCGGCAACGAAGCGGGCCTTTACGGCCGCTTCGCTCATGTGCAAGTGGTCTGCAATTCGTGTGATGTCGACAGGCGTCACCCGCACCACGCCTTCGGGGCGAGCGCAACAGTTCCCCGATCGACGGCATCGAAAACGAAACGGATCATTTCGGCTGGCGTCTGCCATTTGCGGCGGGGCGCTCCCGTGGTTGAGCGGGTGGCGATGGGCGATTCGAGATGGATTCCACTCGCGGGTCGCCTACCGCTGCTTCCGGTCATAGCGGAGGTGCTTCGCGGCTCGCCACTGCGCTGGATTCGAGCGCAAATCCGCCGATCCGGGTCCTGTCTGCAGCCGTTTTCGGCCCGCTTGAAAGGTGCTGGTATCCCGTCGATACTCCGCGGTGCAGCGGAGGATCCATGGCGAGCAGCGCACCCACGAATCGCAACGCTGAACAGTTGGCGCAACTCTACGGACGCTATGTGGCCGGTTCCGAAGACGTGTCGCCCGCGTGGCGCGAGATCTTTGAGAATCTAGACCCAGCTGCCCGCAGTTGGCTCGAAGACCTGACCAGGCGCGCCGTGCCTTCGGCGCGCGCCCCCGCCAAGCAGGTGGCTGCCGCGCCGCGTGGTGACCATACCGCCGCGTGGGATTCGATGCGGGTGATGATGCTGATCCGCGCCTTTCGCTTGCGCGGGCATCTCGAGGCGAACCTCGACCCGCTTGGCCTGGTGGCAATCGAGCCGCATTCGGATCTCGATCCGCAATCTTACGAATTCGGAGCGGCGGATACCGACCGGCCGATCTTCTGCGACGGACACCTGGGCCTCGACCTCGCCACCTTGCCTGAAATCGTCCGCACCGCGCGAACGATCTACAGCGGAACGATCGGCATCGAGTACCTGCACGTCCAGAATCCCCGCGAGAGGCACTGGCTCATGAGCCGCATCGAAGCCCCAGCGTTTCGCGAGCCTTTCGGGAGAGATCGGCGTCGCTCGATTCTGGCATCGCTGACCGCCGCCGAGGGCTTTGAACAGTTCCTCGCTCGGAAGTTCGTCGCCACCAAGCGCTTCGGTCTCGAAGGAGGGGAGTCCGCAATTCCCGCAATCGAGGAGATCCTTCGTTGCGGTGCACGGCTTGGGGTCGAGGACGTGGTGATCGGAATGTCGCACCGCGGGCGACTCAACGTGCTCGGCAACATCATGGGCAAACTGTATGAAACGATCTTTGCCGAATTTCGCGGCTTGTCGTCCCGCCCAGACGAGATTGGCGGCTCTGGGGACGTCAAGTATCACCTGGGCACATCGAGTGACCGCGAATTCGAGGGGAAGCGCGTGCACCTCTCGCTGACCCCGAATCCCTCGCACCTCGAGGCTGTCAACCCGGTCGTGCTCGGCAAGGTTCGCGCCAAGCAGGATCTGCTGCAGGATCGGGAACGCAAACGCTGCATGGGGATCTTGTTGCACGGAGATGCGGCATTCGCCGGCCAGGGGCTCGTTTCCGAGGTTCTCGAATTTTGTGATCTCGAGGGTTACCGAACGGGCGGGACGATTCATTTGGTCATCAACAATCAGATCGGATTCACGACGAGCCCCGTCGCGGCGCGGACCGGACCTTATTGCACGGATGTCGCAATGTCGAATCACGCTCCGATCCTCCACGTCAACGGAGACGATCCCGAGGCCGTTGTGAGGGCAGCTGAACTCGCAATGGAGTACCGGCAGGCGTTCGAATCGGACGTGATCATCGATCTGTTCTGCTATCGGCGCTACGGACACAACGAGAGCGACGAGCCGGCTTTCACCCAACCGATCATGTATCGAAAGATCGCGGGGCATCCGACGACCCGCGCGATCTACGCGGAAAAACTCATCGACGAGGGTGCGGTCACGCGCGAGGAGGCGGATGGGTTGCTCGCTCGAGTTTTCGAGTGCTGCGAGTTGGGATTCCTCGCGGTGGATCGATACCAACCGGACGCAGCCGACTGGTTGGAAGGCACCTGGTCGGGGTTGGAGCCGATTCAGGGTTACGCTGCCCATCGCGGCGAGACCGCGGTGCCGATCGAAACATTGCGCGAGATCGGCGGGGCGCTCACGCGCGTGCCGGAGGGTCTCGAAGTGAACTCGAAGATCCTGCGGCAGCTGCGCGGCAAGCGGGAAATGATCGAGTCGGGCGAGGGGATCGACTGGGGGACCGCGGAGGCATTGGCTTTCGGATCGCTGCTCATCGAGGGAAGTCGGGTGCGCCTTTCCGGAGAAGACTGCAGTCGCGGTACGTTCTCGCACCGCCACGCGGCCTGGATCGACCAACAGACCGAAGCGCGCTATGTCCCGCTCGACCATATTCGCGAGCGGCAGCAGACGATCGAGATCATCGACAGTCCGCTGAGCGAATACGGTGTATTGGGTTTCGAATACGGCTATGCGATGGCTCGTCCCGATGCCCTCGTTCTATGGGAAGCGCAATTTGGGGATTTTGCAAACGGCGCCCAGGTCGTGATCGATCAATTCATCTCCGCTGGTGAATCGAAGTGGTTGCGAATGTCGGGGCTCGTGCTCCTGCTCCCCCACGGCTACGAAGGGCAGGGACCCGAACACTCTTCGGCTCGCCTCGAGCGTTTCCTTCAGTGTTGCGCGGAGGACAACATCCAGGTCGTCAATTGCACGACGCCCGCGAACTATTTTCACGCTCTGCGCCGTCAACTTCATCGAACCATTCGCAAGCCGCTGATCGTGATGGCGCCGAAATCCCTGCTGCGACACAAGCAAGCCGTGTCGAAATTGTCGGACATGTCGAGCGGAACGAATTTTCATCGCGTTCTCTATTGCGATGAACTGCCGAGCGAGCCCAGTGATGCGCGGCAAGTCGTGTTGTGTAGTGGCAAGGTCTACTACGATCTGCTCGAAGAGCGAAAGCAGAGAGGAGTCACCGATGTTCACATTCTGCGCATCGAGCAGCTCTATCCGTTTCCGAGCGATGCGTTGAGCGAATTACTCGCTCCCTATCAGCATTGCCACGTCGTTTGGTGCCAGGAAGAGCCGCGCAACATGGGGGCGTGGACGTTTGTCTCCGATTTCATCGAAGAAGTCGTGGACGAGATGAAATTCGAGCATCCCGAGATTCGCTATGCGGGACGATCCGCCGCGGCATCTCCGGCGACGGGCCTCGCCTCGAACCACGAGCGCGAGCAGAGTGCGTTGGTCGAAGAGGCACTCACGGTTGGATTGAGTCCCCTCGGTCGAATCGGACATCGCAAGGCGAAGGTGGGGGCGCACCAGAAACCAGGTTAGCCGCGACGTTGATCGGGCTGCTGGCGTGGGAGAGGGAGGCAGATGGCGATCGATATCGTGGTGCCGCCGCTCGGCGAGTCGATCACCGAGGGGACCGTCGCCGCCTGGCTGAAACAGCCCGGGGATGCGGTCGGGGTCGACGAGCCGCTCGTCGAGTTCGAGACCGACAAGGCCACCGTGCAAATCTGTGCCCCGAAGGCGGGGGTGCTCGCGGAGATCCGAGTCGCCGAGGGCCAGGACGCCGCGGT
>JAHEEJ010000328.1 GCA_024640705.1 Deltaproteobacteria bacterium | reverse complement strand
GTTCGAATCCACGCCGGGGATCCAATCCAATCCCGCGGAGCCATGCACGCTTTTTCCAAGTTCACGACCACACGGGTGCGGCTGGCGGCGCTCGCCCTGTTGCTGGCGCTCGGATCGACCCTCGCCTGCGCGTCGGGAAGCTGCAAGCGGAGCGACTACAGGGGCGTTAGCTGCCGTGCGAAGACCGCGCGCGAAACGCTCGTCTTCGGCCTTTCCCGCGAAGCCGCGCTCGACGCGATCGGGCGCTCGGAAGTCGAGCCCCCGTGGAAGAACCCTCTCGGACTCGGCCCCGCCACCATCCGCAATCCGTTCGACAGCGAGACCGTCACCTCCCCGATCGGCGAGGCGTACGAGATCGTCCGATTCTACGTCGAGGCGACCGGCAACCCGAAATGCCCGTTCATCCAGGGCGCACTGAAATTCGAACCGCTGATCTTCGTCGATGACAAACTGGTCGGCTGGAGTTGGTCATACCTCGCGGATGTCCTCGGCGAGCGCATCTCACCGAAAAAAACCCGCTGGGACTTCGGCGCCTTCTGCGACGGCCGGCGCAGCGACGCAGCGGCCGCGGACCCGTCCGAACCCGCCACCCCCAGCGAAGCCCCGTCCGCAGCGGACTGACGACCGACAGTCGGGAATTCTCGCTACAAAAGCCTTGTTCGGTCGGCGATCGATCTCGAGAGAGTAATTGGAATGCCGCTTGGCTGAAGGATCGGCTCGCTTCGCTACGCGGGTCGGACGCTTCTTCGTCGGAGCGCCCAGATTCCCGCCAAACTCGAGACCGCGATCAGCGCCGACACTCCCCATCCCGTCAACGCCGGCACGCCATCGGCAATCGTCAGCGTCGGAGTACAAGGATATCCGAAGCTACCGCCCGGGATGATCACGAAGTACTCGCCATTCGGAACCTGATCACCGTTGCTGTCCTCTTGATTCCAAGACTGGCTCATCCTCCCTCCCGGCGGGATCGCGGTGATGATGGGTGCGCAATAGAACCAAGCGATCGGCTGGATTTCTCCAGCAGGGTACACAGCGTCGAAGAGGCACGAGTCGTTAAAAATGATGTCCGAACTCGAGCCATTGGTGAGCGTGACCAGAATCGATTCGCCGGGCATCGCGATCTCCGGATCTACCCGCACGGTGACGTCGAGCGAGCCACACGGAATTTCAGCGCTGGCCGGGAGCGCGATGGCGAGGAGCGCGATGGCGATGGCGGCGAATCTCACGTGGGTACCTCGTTGGAGTGACGAGGCGCGAGCGAGAGTATACACCGTCTTGTAACAAAGCGAAAAGGCGTTTGCGCACCGAGGAGAAATCCCGCAAGGGCCCCACAGGGCCGGTGATCTGCTAGAAAAGAATCCCAGTCTTCCTGCGCGGCCGCTGGGCGCCCAGCTTGGCGGCGGCGGCAGCCCCCGGGGCCGCCGCAAGCACCCGGCTACGCGAGATTTCCCTCACAGCTCGCGAGCCTCGCTTCCAGCTCGGCGACGCGTTCGCGCAGTGGCGTCACCGCCTGCTCGACCTCATCGAGTGAGAAGCGCGGCGTGATGTGTTGCGGGCAGTTCCAGTCGAAACCGGCGACGTGCACCCGCACGGCGCGCTCCACCTCAGCGGGGTAGCCGGGGACGGCGAGTTGCTTCGCGAGTCCCTCGTCCGCGCCGACTTCGAGCATCTCCGCGTGACCAAACAGCTTGATCCGGCTCAGGTTCGCGTAGTCCATCAGGATCATCGCAACGCGATCGTCTCCAGCCAGATTGCCCACGGAGACGTACTGGCGGTTGCCGCGGAAGTCCGCCCAGGCGATGGTGCGCTCATCGGTCACACGCAGAAAGCCGGGCGGCCCGCCGCGAAACTGAACGTACGGCCAGCCGGTCTCACTCACGCTCGCGAGGTAGAAGCCGTCACGCGCCTGGATGAATTCAGCCTCTTTCGCGCCGAGCCGATCGTTCCGCGCCTCACCCTCCGCCAGGCGCGCATAGCTCGCACGTGAACCGCGCGCCTCTTGCTTCGCCCGCACGGCGGGCGTAAATGCAATCTCTGCATAGCGATGCCCCATCTGCTCGTTCTCCTCTCTCTGTCGCTCATGCACGGCCGAAACTGAGGCCGCGATTCTGGCAACCCAAACCTTGCGCGGTGAGCGCACGACGATGGTTTCATCGCCGATCCGTCTCGAACGCCCGGCACGCTGCTTCCCACAACAAACCAACCGCCAGCCTGAGGAAGGAGTGCGTGCGGTTGAAAGTTAGCACCCTCTACTAACGTCCTCGCCACTCACCTTCGATGTCGCTTTGTGAGACATTCACCGAAGCAGATTCACATACGCCCACTCGTGCGAACGTCGGGAGCACCCATTCGCGCCGCATCCGCGGTGAGATCGTCGCGCTGCTCCTGGGATTCGCGCTCTGCGGCGACGCGCGCGCGGTAGTGCGAGAGCTCGCGCTCCTGGGTGTCTGGGTTCCAATCCAATGCTTCCGCCACCAACGCGCAGACGGCTTCCGCGGCGCGAAGTCCCCGATCCTGCGTCTCGATCGAAATGCGCGTGCGGCGCGTCAGCAGATCGTCGAGGTGTAGAGCGCCCTCGTGGGTGGCCGCGTAGAGCGCTTCGACGCGCAGGTAGCTGCCGCCACCTTCGAGGCGCTCGCCGAGATCGGGGCGGTCGGCGATCAGTGCGAGCAATTCCAGCGTCAGCGATCCGTAGCGATTCAGCAGGCGATCTACGCATTTCTTTGACAGTCCAGATTCCCGTGCGAGCCGCGCGCAGCGCGCCTGGCAATCCAGGAATCCCTCGGCACCGAGCAGCGGGAGCCGATCCGTGCGGCAGCTCGGCACGTTTGCTTCGAGGCGGCTCGCCGCGAGGTCGACGGCATCCTGCGCCATCACGCGGTAGGTGGTGTACTTCCCGCCGGCCACGCTGATCAAACCCGTGTCCGAGGTCGAGACGGCGTGCTCCCGAGAGAGCTTGCTGGTGGCATCGTCCTCTCCGTAGAGCAGGGGGCGCAAGCCCGCGTAGACACCGACGATGTCGTCGTGCCCGAGCGGAGTGGAGAGCGACGCATTGAGCGTCGTCAGCAGGTAGTCGATGTCCGCGCGGCTGGCCGCGGGGTGGTCGAGGTCGAGAGCCCAGCTCGTGTCGGTGGTCCCGATGATCCAGTGCTCGTACCAGGGAATGACGAAGAGCACGCTGGTCTTGGTTCGCAGGATCAGGCCGCTCTCCGCGCGGATCCGATCCCGCGGAACCAGCAGGTGGATTCCCTTCGATGCGCGCACCCGCATGTGACCGCCACCCGCCATCCCGTGCACGCGTTCCGTCCAGACCCCGCTCGCATTGATCGTCTGGCGCGCCCGGATCTCGAGATCGCTGCCGGTCTCGAGGCAGCGCGCGCGAACCGCGCAGACCTGGCCGCCTTCCTTCTCAAAGCCCACGGCCCGAACACTCGTGGCGACCGCCGCGCCGTGCTGCGCGGCCGTGCGCGCGAGGGTCATCGTGTGCCGCGCGTCGTCGACCCGGGCGTCGTAGTACTGGATCCCACCGACCAGCGTGTCGCTGCGCAACGCGGGGAACTCACGCATCGCAGCCGAGCGAGATAGATGGCGGTGCCGAGGCAAGACGGGATGCCCCGCCAACCGGTCGTAGAGCCAGACCCCCGCGCCGATGTAGAGCCGTTCCCAGATCCGATGGGTGAGCGGGAACAGGAACGGAATCGGCCGCACGAGATGCGGGCACAAACGCGTGAGCAACAGCGCCTGCTCGTGCCGGGCTTCGCGAACCAGGCCGAAGTGACGTTGTTCGAGATAGCGAAGGCCGCCGTGGATCAATTTGCTCGAGCGGCTCGAGGTCCCCGACGCAAAATCGCGTTGATCGATGAGCGCAACCGAAAGCCCGCGGGACGCCGCATCCAACGCAGCTCCGCAGCCGGTCACGCCGGCCCCGATGATCGCGATGTCGAACGTCTCCTCCGCCATCCGCTGAATCGCGCCGCTTCGCTGCTCGGGATTCAATCGGGACGGGTCCATAGTGCCAGTAGGCTGTCGCGAACCAGGAGATCCCGCCAGCCCCCTGGCGCCGAAACGCGAAACCGCAGCGATGGCGAGGCCCGATCCCGGAAACTCAGCGCCAGCAGAGGCCGGCTGCCTCGCTCGCGCCCGAGGCTCCGGGCTCGCCGCCAGCGCACCGCGCTTTGCTAGGCTCGGGCGCACGCCGAGACGAAACACGCCATGACG
>JAHEEJ010000047.1 GCA_024640705.1 Deltaproteobacteria bacterium | reverse complement strand
GGCGGGGATCTACGGCGAGGCTTGCTCGACCGAGCGTTCGATCTTGTGCATTGTCCGCTCCAGCATCTGTCGGTTGAGCGGGTTGTTCGGTTCGACTTCGGCTGCGTGGGCGAGCAGTTCCATCGCGCGCCCGTACTCGCCGAGCTTGGATCGGGTGATGGCGGCGCTGCGGAGTAAGGCGGCGTCGTTGGGGGCGAGTGCGAGGCCCGCCTCGTAGGCTTCGGCGGCTCCCTGGAGATCGCGCTCGCCCTCGAGCGCGCGCCCCAGTCCGCCCCAGGCGCCCACGCTGGGATGGTCGCGGGCAACCCGCTCGAATTCGGTCCGCGCGCCCGCGTAATCCCCCTGCTTGAGCAGCGCCCGAGCGAATCGAACCCGTTGAATCGGGTGTTCGCGGCCGGCCCAACCGAGTGCGGTGAACATCGTCTTTGCGGTCTGGTTCGCGCCCCATTGCTGTGATTGGTGGCGCACGAGTTCGCCGACTTCGATCGCGAGGCACGCGGCGCCGATTGCCCACAGCGCGGTGGAGGGCCGACGCCAGCGCGATGTCGGACCGATGGCGGGCGGTCGCGACTCGCTCTCGCTGTCCCGCAACAGTGCGCGCGCGACCTTGCCGTCGCGAAGTTTCCAGATGGCTCCATCGAGCAGGAAGTGGTGGAGGTTGACGACCGCAAAGACCAGCGTGCTGAGGCCTGCTTCCCAGGTCAGGGTGGTGCCCAAGAGCATCGGCGCGAAGAGAATGCCCGGCAGGACGATCGCTGCGTTGCCCGCGAGTGTCGTCTTCAGCAGGTACTCGCCCAGGCGCGTGCGGGCCGCGTTTCGCTTCGCGTAATGGAACGTCACCCAGAGGTACTGCATCGAATGGGCGGCCGAAATCCAGATGGCCGCAAAGGCGAGCGAACGAATCGACCACGCCTGCGTCGCATCGAGCAGCGCGGGAACCGAAAACCAGAGTGCCTGGCATAGGACCAGCGAGAGCACGGGAAGCAGCTTGCGGAAGCCCGCACGCCGAGAGAGGATTGCGACGGCGCCGACGACACAGAACAGGTAGGCGGCACCACAAGCCAGGATCAGGGCGCCCGCGATCGCATCGGGAATGCCGAGTCGCAGCAGCACGGGATCGGTGTAGAGCGCACTTCGCGGGGGAGCGTTCCCCCCGGTTGATCCTTCGATGTGCAGCGCGAGAAACGCGAGCAGGAAGGACAGTACGAAGGAGGCGTACAGCAGGCGCTTTGCGAGCGGAGCTACCTCGACATCCGAACGACGCAAGAACATCAGGGAGATGCCGTAGTTCTGACCCGCGAAGTGCCACGGGGCCCAACTGAAATAGACGGTCACGATCACGGCACCGACGTAGGGATCGTACAATCCCACCACGAAGACCGCCGCGCACAGCAGCGTCCCCCAGACTGCGAACAGCGCATAGCGATGGCGTTCTTCGCGCTGCTCGTAGACACGCAGCAGCGTGGCGCCGTAGTGCGGGCCGTTGATCAGGATCGCGATGATCCAGACTGGCGTGAACGTCCAGTCGGACGCCACGGCACCGCTCATCGCGAGCCAGAGAATCGGAACGCTCAGGAGATAGGCGCCGCCCGCACCGATCAACAGATCGGGAAAAGGGCCTTCCAGCCAGCTCGGTCCGCGCAGCCTCGCGCCGGGCGCCTCGGTTGCCATCGCGTGCCCTCGCGGAGGGAAATCACAGAAGGGCGTTGCACTCGCGGTCAACCTATCACATCAGGCTGTTTGATATGGCGGCTAAATCGGTGCTCCCGCCGCCCGCCCGCCGGTCCGCGCTCGTTCGCCCGCGCGAGTCGGCGTTAGATGTCGCGTACGAGCAGTTCGATCGGTGGTAGCTGGATGCGCTTGTCGCGAACCGCTTCCAGGAAGGCCTCGACTTGTTTGGCGGGTCCTCTGATTTCGAGTACGAGCTTCGTGGTGACCTGCGGAGCGGTCGCTTCGGAGGATTTGTCGACGGCCCTGCTCGCGATCGGATCGAGTGGCGCGGCGGCTCTTGTGGATTTGCCGTCCTGGCTCGGGCGCTTTTCGAGCGCGGGCTTGGTGGGGCCGGTGATGGCGAGTTCCTTGGCAATGGCGGATTCATCCAACGGGGGGATGTCTTCGGCGAGATCGAGATCGAGATTGCGAACCTCTACCTCTCGCGCGCCGAGATCGAGCGTGTCGGAACCCGCCTCATCGATTTCGAGCGTTCCATCCGCGGTCACGGCGCGCGGCGCTGCGGAGCGCGACGCGGAAGCGTTCGTGAGCAGGTCGTCCTCGGTGTCGAAACCGAGCATTGTGCGCCCCGCGCCGTCCTCGAGCGCCGACAGACCGAACTCCTTGAGTTCGGACGCGAAGCGCACATTCTTGCCGCGCGCGAGCGGTTTCGCCGACTGCCCGAATTCGATCCGGAGCGTTCCGATCTGGATGGTGTTCCCGTGTTGGAGGGCGTGCTCCTTGATCGGCCTTCCGTCCACGATCGTGCCGAGGCCCGTGTGCAGGTCTTCCAGTACACAAGCCCCGCTTCGGCGCCGAAACAGCGCGTGCTCGCGCGAGACCTCGGGATCCGCAACGACGATGTCCTGGCTGTCGTTTCGGCCCACGGTGATGTCCAGGGTGTCCCAGACGATCACCTGGCTCTCTCCGGTGCCCATCTGGATCACCAGGTAGGAGGTGAGCTTTTGGCTCTTTTCGGCGCCCATGGACCTATTTTCGGGCGTTCGAGGCCGGTGCTTGAACGCTCGGCGGGGTGCGCTCAGCCGCCGCTGGGTTCTTCGAGCCAGGAATGGAGCGGCCCGCTGCGCCGGACCGAGAACCAGGCCTGGATCCAGCGCGCCCCGTGGATGGCCAGACAAGCTGCGGTCCAGAGCGCGATGGCCGCGAGGCCGAGATCGGGTCGGCCGCAGAGTGTGGCCGCGCTGAGCAAAATCAAGTTGGGATTGCGGCGCGAACTGATCAACCGGAAGCGAGAGTCCCAACGCTGCCAGGTGTGGATCCGGACTCCGAAAGTCGCGCTGAAACTCCACTCCAGCAGCCGCAGCGCGATGTAGCCCGCGAAGACCGCGACCCCCGCCGCATTCCACCAGCCCGGCGCGGGATCGAGGGGAATGCCGGCTCCCCACCACCAGACGATCCACCAGAGTGGGGGATGAATCATGTCGATGAGGTGATCGAAGTAGTTCCCGAAGCGACTTGAAGTCTGGGTGACCCGAGCGAGTTTGCCGTCGACGGTATCGAGAAACGACATCGCAAAACCCAGGATCAACCCGAGCGCGAACTGACCCGTTGCGAACAGATAGAGCACTGCGAAGACCAGCAGCAGACTCAGCGCCGTCACCGTGTTGGGTTTGATGCCGAGCCTCGCCGCAAACTGGGTCGCGTAGAATGCGGGTCGCGGAAAGACATACTTCGTGACGATGTCCGTCACGCCCTTGTAGGCGAGCTCGAAGGTGCGGGTCTCGATCTCGTCGCGCGTCGCCGCGTTGATCGGACGGATCAGCGGGTGGCTGCGCTTGCGCACCTGGTCTTCGAAGACGGTCGGCGGATTCGCGGCGTCGATCAGTTCGACGCCCTGCGGCAGATCCTGCTCGGAACGTGGCTCGCCGAGAATCAGCGCGCGCCAGCGATCGACTTCGCTCGCCGCGCAGCACACGGCCACCGGTTGCGCACGCCCGGCCTCGCGTCGCTCGACGATCGCGCGGTCCGGAGCTGCGAGGATGAGCTTGACCGCCGAGCGATCGAAGAAGTAGTCGACGCGAAAGATCGCAACGGAGTCGTCTGGCGCGAGATCCCCACCCGCTGGCGGAAGCGGTTCGATCCCCTGCCGGTGCAGCAGTTCTGCGAGCAGCACCGCGACGTCACGCCCCCAGATCTTCTGCTGGCATTCACCGAGAAGCTGGTAGCCAATTCGCGCATCGGGTCGGATTCGAGGCTCTTCCGTGATCATCGCGTTCCCCCGCACGCGGTCTGATAGCAGACGCGCAGGGTTCATACCTCGGATTCATGCGTTTGCGCGAATCGCGCGATCGGCGATCGCACGAACGGATCCCGGTTGTGGATTCCTTCGCAGCGCGCAGAGGGGTGGGCGCGTGGTGCGAGGCGTCGAAGTGGCGCTCGGATCGGGTGCGCAAACGTTGATGAGGTGGGTTGTGACGAACCTGTCCGTTTCGGAAATGCCGTTACCGATCAGATCCGAAATGCCTTCCGCCAGCCCATCTCCTCATCTCGGCCAGTCGCGTGGCTCGCAGCCCATCACGCGGCACGGCAGAGATCGCCGTGCGGTGAACCCCTCAGGAGATCGATGAACTCGCGCCCCCCGAGGTAGATCAGATCGCGGTGATCGCCGCCTTCGAAGTAGACGCACGGGAGCTTGCGGAGCCGATCGTCGTAGACGGTTTCGATTCCGTAGGCTTCCCCGAGTGGCGGCACTGCGCCGATCGTGCAGTCGGGGAAGACATCGGCGATCTCGGATTCGCTCGCGAGTTCGAGTTTGCGGTGGAGTTGGCGTCCGAGCTTCTTCAGGTCGACCCGATACGAAGCGGGTACGACCGCGGCCACATAGCCCTTTTCGTCTTCGAGCAACACCGTCTTGGCGAGTTGATCTTCCCAGATGAACGCGACATCGGCGGTCTCCTCGCTGGTGCGCGAGTAGGGGTGTTGCAAGGTCTCGTAACTCACACCGTTGGCATCGAGAAACCACTGGACAGTTTTTGCAATGGTCATTTTCTCACCCTCCGAGCGCCACCGGACGAGGACTCGAGAAGGAGAGGGAGCGGAACGACGGGTTGCGCCAGCTGGGGAGCCGCGATCTACAATCACCTGAGCAGACGGTTTGGAGGCCCCGTCGTTTCTGCGCCCTCGCCGACGACGGGTCCTCGCCGGTTCGGGCAATGGTCAGCTCTAATGTGCACTACCAGCGGGTTTTAGACAAGGAAAATCTGGGCTGTTCGGGGCTTTCTCGACTGTCGCCGAGCTCGAACCCTGCGGGGAGCCGCGCGCGCACGGACCTGTGCCAGGCCGCGTCGACGGTGGGTCGTCGAAGGCCGAATCGCGGCTGGGCTAGTGGGGTTGCGCGGAGGAAGCCGTGTACACCGCGTCCTGTGTTTTGGGTTCGCGGTGGTCGCCCGCAAACTGCACGATCCCGAACGCGGCAAGTGCGCGGATGACGAGGTAGGCCGGGTCGATCTCGAACCAACGCACGGCAAAGTTCGGCGCCATGCCGGCCTTGTGGTGGTTGTTCTGGAAGAGCTCCCCGAGTGTCAGGAAATCGAAGGGCAGGGTGTTTCGCGAAAGGTCGTTGGTGTCGAAGTTCCGGTAGCCGTATTTGTGCCCGCACCAGTTGACGATTGCACCGTGGACCGGCCCCATCAGGAAGTGGAACGGCAGCAGTGCGAAGTAGATGGGGCTCGGCGCGAACGCGACGTAGAAGAGCGTGTACCCCGCGCAGAACGCGAGTCGGACGGACCAGAGGTTTCCGATCCGGTCGATTCGTTCCCACTCCGGGTAGCCGCCCGCAAAGCGCGGTTCCGGCTCGATGCGGTGACGGACGAAATCCGAGTAGCGGTTCTTGGTGTGGAGCATCATCGCGAAGGGGTTCGTGTGGAAGTACGGCGAGTGCGGATCCTTCGCCGTGTCGCTGAAGGCGTGGTGCTCGCGGTGCAGGATCGCGTAGCCCCGCGGCGACAAGAAGGACGCCCCCTGCGTGAGCCAGGTCGCGAAGTAGAAGACGCGCTCCCAGCGGCGGTTCATCGCAAACTGGCGGTGGGCACCGTAGCGGTGCAGAAAGAAGGTCTGGAAGAAGACCGACAGCAGCCAGTGGCCGATGAAGAACAGCGCGATCGCAAGCATCTCGGTTCCACCTCGATTCGGGTTGAGGTTCACGCGACGCGGGCTCCCCCAGCCGCGGCGTCGATTGGAAGCTATCCGTCCGATCGGCCGGTTTCCGCAGCGTTTCGTAATAGTTATGTGATACCGGCTGGAGACTCGATCCGGCGCGGCGGAGCGCGCGGGAGAAGAGCTGGTGGCGCGGATCGATGGGGCCCGGGAGCGGCGGCCGGTACAATTGGCGCCGTGCTGAACCTCGCCTCGACGACCGACCCGGCTTGGGTCGAAACCGCGCTCTCGGACCTCGACGAACTGCTGCTCGACCACGCGCACTGCGAGCGAAAGGCCGCGGGCATGGCGCTGCGCCTGATGTTCCGTTACCCCGACCGGGCGTTTCTACACGACCCGCTGTCCCGACTCGCGCGCGAAGAACTCGCCCATTACGAGGAGGTGCTGCGGGCGCTCGCCGCGCGCGGGGGATCGATGCGCCGCCAACGCCCGAGCCCGTATGCGGGCCGGCTCTACCACTGCGTGCGGAGTGCGGAGCCCGAACGCCTGGTCGATACGCTGCTCGTGTGTGCGCTGATCGAGGCGCGCAGTTGTGAGCGATTCAAGCTACTCGCCGAATCGGTCGGCGACCCGAAGCTGAGCGCGCTCTACAACGGACTGCTCGCGAGCGAGGCCCGGCACCACGGTTCCTATCTCGATCTGGCCATCCAGGCGAGCGACGAGGGTACGGCGCGCGCGCGCCTGCTCGAACTCGCGGAACTCGAGGCGGAGATCATCGCCGACCCGACGCCGATGGTGCGTATGCACGCGTGAAGCAAACGGGAGGCGGATGGGCATCGCGACCGAAGCGACCGGAACCCCCTCGCCGCTGACAGGGCGCTATCTTCCAAACTCGGCTACGCGGGTGCGGAGTCGATAGACTTTTCCCCGATGGATCCACTGGATCCGAAAAGAGCCCACGCGTGAAGCGTTTTCTCGCACTGACTTTCGGACTCGCGATTGCGGCCGCTGTCCTCTACCTGCTCGTCTCGGGCGGGCCGCGTTCGCCCGAGGCCTCGAAGCCGCCCAGTGCGGAAATCGACGATGCTTCGCGCGCAAAGCTCGAGCGCGTTCTCGAACAGGCCGAAACCCAAGGGGAAGACTGAGGCGTGTCCGCGCTCCGAGACCGCAAGGCTTTCGAAGCCGAAGAACTCGAACGCCTCGCGCCGTACGCGGCCAAGAGCGCCGAGTCGCGCGGGCGCGTCGTCGAAGAGCCCGAGGCCGCCTACCGCACCGCCTATCAGCGCGACCGCGACCGCATCGTGCACTCGGCGGCCTTTCGGCGGCTGGAGTACAAGACCCAGGTCTTCATCTATCACGAAGGTGACCACTATCGGAATCGCCTGACCCACACCCTGGAGGGTTCGCAGATCGCGCGAACGATCGCGCGCGCGTTGCGGCTCAACGAAGAACTGACGGAAGCCGTGATCCTCGCCCACGACCTCGGCCACACGCCGTTCGGTCACGCGGGCGAGCGCGTGCTCGCGGAGCTGATGCGCGACGAAGGGGGTTTCGACCACAACCGCCAGAGCCTGCGAATCGTCGACCTGCTGGAGGAACGCTATCCGGGCTTTCGCGGCTTGAACCTCTGCTACGAGACCCGCGAGGGCATCCTGAAGCACGGCTGCGATTGGCCGCACCCGGTTCCGATTCCCGACGTCGATGCCCAGCCCAGCCTCGAAGCCCAGGTGGCCGACTACTCGGACGAGATTGCGTACACGGTTCACGATCTGGACGACGGGCTGCGGTCCGGCTTGTTGAACCAGACCGATCTGAAGTGCGTGCGGCTGTGGACCGAGACCCACCAGCGGGTGCTCGAAGAGCTCGGCGCCGCATCGCCTCGGGTGGTCCTCGCGCAGACGATTCGCGCGCTCGTGGATCGGCTCGTGACCGAACTCATCGAGTACTCGGCAGCGAGGATCGAGGCATCGGCTGTCGCTTCGATCGGGGAGGTCCGGCGCACAGCGGATCGCATCATCGGGTTCGCACCCGGGCTCGATGAAGCCCGGCTGGAGCTCAAGCGCTTCCTCTACCAGAAACTCTACGAGCACCCGCGGGTCGCCGAGGCCAGCGATCTGGCTGCAGAAGCGATCCGCGACCTGTTTGCAACCTATCGGGCGGCCCCGGCCTTGCTGCCGGAGCACGTCCGCGCGAGGATCGCGCTGGATGGAGAGGCCCGGGCCGTCGCGGACTACGTGGCGGGGATGACGGATCGTTTCGCTCTGGGAGAGCGAGAGAGGCTGAAGTAGGCTGGGGGATCAGGCTGGAGGCCCCGCGGCGTCTGGAGCCGCGAGCGGGTGGAATTTTGATGCTGGCGGCTCAGCTCGAGGGCCCGCATCCTACCCACTTCCTGGGGGTTTCGGGCTTCTCACAGAAGATCGGAATCCCATTCGACCCGAACGGGGATTGACGGAGAGTTCGCGATGAGTTCCGCGAAGGACATCGGCCTGCCGGAGGCGCTGGAACGCGCGGCTGCCGCGCTGCCTGGCGACGCGGATGAGATCCGCCCCGCCAACGGTGATCCGTTTGCGTTGCTGTCGCTGTTGGGCACCGAGGCGTCGCAGCGCGTGATGGAGTGGCTGCTCGCCAACGAACCGGTCGCGGGCAGCGAACTCGTCGAAGCCTGGGCGGATGCGGGTGGAGATGCCGCGGCGCTGATCGCGCGGACCGACGGATCGGGCTTTCCCAAAGAGGCGCGCAAGGCCCTGCGCCGCGCCCACCACCGCATGCGCTCGCGGGGGGAGTCGATCCCCGAACCCGTTCACCAACCGATCGTCGCAAGCCTGCCCAAGGTCGTGGACGCGATCGCCGTTTCGCTGGTTTCCGGCCTGGATCCGCGCGGTACGCGGATGGCCTACATCGTCGAAAACGACCCCTCCGGTGGCGCGCGATTGTTCGCGGTGGCACTGGACGAGGCGCGCGGCGTTCGGGAACTCGAAGTCTTCAGCGCGGGTCGGAGCAAGATCAAGGCGTTCATCCGAGAATGCACCCGGCGCGAAGAGTATCCGGCCATCGAGGCGCCGCTCGAAGCCGTCAAGGCGCTGATCGCGCGGTCGGCGGCCGCGCAACCGAAGAACTCGCCGGCGCCGCGGAGCTTCGCGGAATGGCGCTTGCACATCGCCGAACCGGCCGAGGGCGCTTCGACGCCGGGCGAATTGGCGCGCGCCGCACTGGCAGCGGATGGCGCCGGCGAAACCGGCGACCTGGGGCGAGCCGCGGCGTTGGTGCGCGAGCAAACGATCGGCCCGTGGCCGCCGCCGAACGAAACGTTGACCGAGATCGTCCAACGCCTGGGCGAAGTAGCGGAAGGGGTGATCGTGGCCTCTGCAGCCGCAAAGCAAGAACAGCTCGATCGCGAACTCGATGGAGCCGTGGAGCGGGTGTTCGATGCGGGGTTTGCGGGTTGCACCGCGAATCGCTTCGAGGAATCTGCGTACATCTTCTGGCGTGCTGATGCGCTGGACGACGCGCGCGCCTGCCTGGCGGCGGCGAACGCGTTTCGCGGTTCGCAGTCGGAGTTTCGAGAACTCGGGCGTGCGATGCTCGAGGTCGTGTTGGCCCCGGCGTTGAAAGCGATGGACCAACCACGCGAGCAGAAGGAGCGCAGCGATGAGCCCTCGACGGTGAGTCCCTAGATGCTGCTCGCTCGCGGAAGAATCTGGCGCGTCAGGTGGGTAAAGGGTACCGGCATGGTCGGGCTCGATATCACCAAGGCCGCGTTGAATGAAGGCAGTTCCGAATTACGGGAGCTGAAGATTGAGATCCCGCTCGCAAAGTGGGGTCTCCTGGTCAAGCACGTGCAATCGGACCGGAAGTTGCTAGGCGGCGTACTGCTGGATTTCGCCAAGCACAAAGAGCGAGTCAGTGCGGCGGTGGGAAACGACCGGCTTTATCTGGAGCTGCAACGCGTGATCCTGGACGCGACGCTGGCACTGGTGGAAGCCGGAGCGCTGACGCTCATGCCGCCGAAACCCACAGCAGGCTGAGCCCGCGCGCTCCGGACCGGCGCACGAAGCGAGCATCGCCCGATGGGGCGATGCCAAATGGAGATCAAATGATGAGACGCCGATTCGGGCGAGGACGCAAGACCAGCCCGGGAAAGTCGAAGACCGCGGCGATCGATGCAGCGCGCTGCTTCGAACGCATGACCGCCGAAAAGATCGTCGCTGCAGAATCGCTTGCGCCGATCCGCAGCGATGAAATCCCGGAGCATTTTGCGGCCGTCGCGGAGGGTGAGTCCGAGCGGGGCGGGCGGTTGGTGGTCGCATTTGCGCCGCGCCACGGGGGAGATGCTGCACTTGCGGGGCTCGCCCACGCCAGGTCACTCGCCGGAGACGGCGAATTCGACGGCGAGGTGATCGCGGTCTGCCCCCAGTGGTCGATCGCAGCGCGGCGGCGTCTCACAATCCTTTCTCCGCAGGGGATCAATTTCCGTGCGGTGGCGGCTTCCTCACTTTCGGACGGTGAGAATCTGGTGGAAGTGCTCCCCGGCGAGACGACTTTCTCGCTGCCCGCGCGACAGATTGCGGATCGCGTGGAGGGCGCCCCGAGGGATCTCTTCCTGCGCGCTCTCGCGGCCCTCGAAGGGCTGGCCGCAAAACACGGCGGCGCCGTGCGCGGTGTGGGCAGCAGCGTCGAGTTGGTGTTGGTCGCGCAGCGGATCGCATCGATTCGCATCGAGAGTCCGTCAGCGACGGAGAGCCATCTGGTGCTCGAAACGCTTCAGCCCGACAAGGCGACCGAGCGGCTCGACGCTAGGAGCCTGGCCGTCGCGATGGATCGCCTCGAGGGCAGTCTGCGCAAACGCCTGAACGACCGGCGTATACGCGGAAGCGAAGAGGGGTTGCGCGCACAGTTGGTGGGTTCACTGATCGAAGCCGAGGGCATTCGCGAGAGTGTGCGCTGGCCCCTCGCGGGCTCGGAGCACGAGGTCGTCGACCTCGTCGGTGTCGGAGCGGGTGGGGCAATCGCAGTCGGCGCCTTGCGGTCGAAAATCGCGCTGCCCGAGTTGGGGGCGATCCTCGACGGTGTGATCGCGCTGCGCCCAACGCTTGCCGCCTGGTTGGGCAGTGTCGACGCACCGGTTCGGTTGGATGCCATCCGACTGCTTGTCGCCGCCACGGAGTTCAGCCCTGGTGCATTGGGTTTGCTTTCGATGCTCTCGTTCGATCACGGCAGCTACGACATCCACCAGCCCCGTGGCCGCGACCCGGAGCTGAGGCTGCGCGGATCAGGCGTCGCCGCGCCGGTGGCCATGCGCGTTTCAGCGCCCGCAGCGCTGAAGGAATTGGCAACCGGAACAGAAGAAGCGGAGGAGCGACAAGACCGCGCCGCCAGCCGTCGCCGGCGACGCGGACAGCGCAGCAGCGCACCGCGCGAGCCGCGCGAGTCGCGCGAGCCGCGTGATGGCGCCGAGTCGGCCGAGCCGAGCGGAAATCGGTACGACGAAGTTTCGATCTTCGACTTGGATGAGGGTTCGGATTTGGACGCGGGCGCGCGCCGCTCTCGGCGTGGACGGCGCAGGGGCCGTCGAAGCCGGACCGACGGATCGGATGCCGTGTCGGATCGCGCAGGGTCCGAATCCCAATCGGATGCTCCAGACGCTGCCGAGGAGGGGTTCGAGAGCAGTTCGCGATCGGCGCGCGGGCGCGGTGGACGCGGCCGCAAGCGCGGCGCGGCCGCCAAGCCGATTCGCGACTCGCTCCCGCCGGAGGACGATGAGGACGACGATCTCGCCGATCTGTTGATCCCGCAGATTGCGGACATCGAAGAGCCCAGCCTCGTCCCCCAACTCGTTTACGACGACGACGCCGATGAAGCTGCGTTGGCGGTCGCGGACGAGGCGGCGCCTTCGACGGATGTGAATGCCGCCGAGGAACCCGAGCCGGAGCCCGAGGGCATGGTGCGCATGCCTCGCCGCCGCGCTGCATTCGTGGTTCACGCCGATCGTCGATCGCTGATCGCGGGCTTGTTGCTGGCGCGGGATGTGCGCCTCGTCGAGGGCATCTGGGTTTATCCCCAGTCCGAGATGATGACCTTCTTCCGGAGTGTTGCGACGGATCTCCACGAACAGACACCGATCTATGTGATCGGATTTACGGCCTCGCCAGCGCGGGACACGATCCAGGCGGCGTCTCTCTACGCGGATCGGATCGCCTGGTTCGATCATCACGACTGGCCGCCGGAAGACCTCGAGAGCCTGCGCGAGGCCATCGGCGAACACAACGTGATCGTGACGCCCGGAGCCGAGAGTTCGATTCCAGCGGTGCTCACCCAGCGAATTCGGCGCAGCCGTTTTTCGGACAAGATCGTCGAACTCGCGACCGGGCGATTCAGCCAGCACGACTACGAGCGCTGGGGCCGCGTCTGGTGGGAGCGTCTCGGCGCGGCGGCCGCAAAACACGGTGAGCGCCGGGCGGACATCGACCCGCTGCTCGTCGGTCGACCCAGCGACCTGGCGCGCGAAGCCTCCGACGCGTCGACTCCGCCGCCGCCCCCCGAGGTCGATTTCGTCGCGGGCCGCGATTTCCGTCTGGTTCATTTTGGCGGCTATCGCATGGTCGTCGTCCCGACACCGGTAGAGTTCGACGCGCACCTCGCTGCCCGCATCGCCCGCGAGCGCTATGGATCCCAACTCTCACTGGCGTTCACGGAGGGCGAAGAGGTGTTGGTT
The DNA here is from genome assembly GCA_024640705.1 of Deltaproteobacteria bacterium. GTDB lineage: Bacteria > Myxococcota_A > UBA9160 > UBA9160 > SMWR01 > JACZVU01. Next base: position 2,976 of record JAHEEJ010000047.1, on the reverse strand, counting down.
CTCGGTGGAGACGAGAGTTCGGCGCGGCGCAATCTCGATCTGATGTCGATGGCCGCGCACCTGGCCACGAAGCACGATTGGATCGAGGCTCCGCAGTCCGACGATTACGTTGCGCGCGTTCGGGTTCACGACCTCGCCGATCATCCGGATCGATTGGACGATGTGATCGGAGAAATCGCCATGGGTCGCTCGATTCTCGAAGGTTAGGGTGGCGCGCGGTAGCGATTTGAATCTGGTCGAGGTCTTCTCTTCGATTCAAGGAGAGGGGACCTACGTCGGCGCGACGACGCTGTTCGTGCGCCTCGGCGGTTGCGACCTGCGCTGTGGCTGGTGCGACTCCCCGCACACCTGGAAACCCGCAGCCGAGTGCCGCATCGAAGTCGGCCGCGGCAGCGGCCAGTTCGAAACCCGCGCCAATCCGGTATCGGTCGAGGATGTGATCGCGGCCGCCGAATCGCTCGATCTCGCGGCGCACGAGTTCGCGAGCCTCACGGGCGGGGAACCGCTCTTGCAACCCGAAGCGGCAGGCGCGATCGCGCGCGCGCTGCGCGCGCGGGGGCCGCGCATCCTGCTCGAGACCCACGGCCTCGCCAGCGAAGGCCTCGAATCCGCCATTGCGGACGTCGATGTCGTGTCGATGGATTGGAAGCTCAGCAGCGACGTGCGCCGCGCTTGCGATCCGAAGCGCGGTGCGGTGGAGCCGTTTCACGGCGAGCACGAGAAATTCCTCGCGATCGCGCGCCGCGCCCCGGAGCTGATCGTCAAACTCGTCATCACGCCGGCGTCACGCGACGACGAGATCGACGAGGCCGTCTCGCGCATCGAAGCCAGCGCGCCCGAAGCGACGCTCATCCTCCAACCCGTCACGCCATTCGGCGCGGTGCGAGAAGCGCCGAGCGCCGAGCGCCTGCTCGCGCTCTGCACCCGGATATCGAACCGGCTCGCAAAGGTTCGCGTGATCCCCCAGACCCACAAGATCTACGGCGCGCTCTAGAACACTCGACGACGTCTCCGCTTCGGAACGGCTAAGCTTCGGGCCTCGAGAAAGATCTTGAATTCTCCTCGATTGGAGACGTGATGAAGATTTTTTCGTCGCTGACGCGTGCCCGATTTCCGGATCCGCTGACGCTGCTCACGGCGTGCGTTCTGCTCGGCGCGGCTGCGAGCTGGGTGGTGCCCGCGGGACAATACGCGCGACACGAAGACGCGGTCACCGGCCGCATGGTGGTCGTGCCCGATACGTACGCGGCGGTGGATCCCGCACCGGTCGGCCTGTTCGAGGCGCTGCTCGCGATCCCGCGCGGCCTGATCGCCGCCGCCGACATCATCTTTCTGGTGTTCCTCACGGGCGGCGCGTTCGTCGTCGTGGACCGGACGGGAGCGCTGCGCGCGGCGGTGGACGCGCTGGCCCGCGTGCTGCGCGGCCGCGGGATCCTGGTCATCCCCGTCGTTTCGCTGTTCTTCGCCACGGGTGGCGCGCTGCTGAATACGCAGGAGGAAATCATCGCGCTGATGCCGGTGCTGCTGATCTTGGCGCGGCGGGTGGGTTTCGATGCGACGACTGCCGTTGCCATGAGCCTCGGGCCGGCCGCCGTCGGCTCGGCGTTCAGCCCGATCAATCCGTTCCAGGTCGTCATCGCGCAGCAGCTCGCGGAGTTGCCGGTGTTGTCGGGCGGACTGTTCCGGCTGGTCTTCCTGCTGCTCGCACTCGGCGTCTGGATCGCGGGCACGATGCGTTACGCGCAGCGCGTGTGCGCATTCCCCGCCGCGGCAGAGGTCGCTGCGGGTGAGCCGACCGGCGTTTCCGGCCGCGGCGGCCGAACCGCGCTCGTGATGCTCATGGTGCTGCTGGCGTTCGGCAGCTTCACGTTCGGTCTGCTCCGGCTCGACTGGGGATTCAACGAGATGTCGGCCGTCTTCCTCGCGATGGGCATCGCCGCCGGCCTGTTGGGTCGGCTCGGTGTGCAGCGCACCGCCGAGGCCTTCGTCGAGGGATTTCGCGAGATGGCCTACGCCGCCATGCTGATCGGTTTCGCGCGCGCGATCTACGTCGTGCTGGAGGACGGCCAGATCGTCGACACCCTGGTCCACGGGTTGTTCATCCCGACGGCCGAGTTGCCGCTCACGCTCGCGGCCGTCGCCATGATGGGGGTCCAGGCCCTCGTACACGTGATCGTGCCCAGCGTCAGCGGTCAGGCGGTGCTCACGATTCCGATCCTCACGCCGCTGTCGGATCTGGTCGGCCTCGAACGGCAGCTGACGGTCCTCGCCTACCAGTACGGCGCCGGTCTGTGCGAATTGCTCACGCCGACCAACGGCGCGCTGATGGCCGTGCTGGCTGCGGCGGGAGTGCGCTACGAGCGCTGGCTCCGCTTCGCGCTACCGCTCTGGGGGTTGCTCACGGGGCTCGGCGTGATCGCGATCATCATCGGCATTGCGACCGGTCTGGATTGAAACGGCGCAGGGCTGGCGATCGGTCCTGGCGGCGATCCATGGGCAGCTTCGGATCGATCGCTGCGAATTTCGGAAAGGTCTACGAACCGCGGGAAAGTTCACTACGATTCGCGCGGCGATCGACCGCGAATTTCCACAGGGAGGGTTCCATGAAGGCTCTGGCGATTTCAGTTGCGTCAACGATTCTTTGCGCCGTCGCACTGGTAGCCGCGCCGGCGGGCGCGCAACTCAGTGCCGACAAGAACACGCTGTCGCCGGACTACACGGCGAAGACGTATTCTCCTTACGCGAATCGCCTGTTCCCGGAGCAGCCGCTCTGGGGTGACACCCACCTGCACACCAAACTCTCGATGGATGCGGGGCTGTTCGGAAACCGCTTGCCGCCTCGCGACGCCTATCGATTTGCGCGCGGCGAGGAAGTGGTGTCTTCCACCGGACTGCCGGTCAGGCTATCGCGCCCGTTGGACTGGTTGGTGATCGCCGATCACTCCGACGGTATGGGCATGGCGGGTGACCTCGCCG
>JAHEEJ010000327.1 GCA_024640705.1 Deltaproteobacteria bacterium | reverse complement strand
CAGAGCGGTTGGTTTCACTGGACGGGCGGCAGTTGGGAGCCGGATCCCGCGCCGGTCATCACCCACCCGCACTTCACGGGCACGGGCACGCGCTTCATCGAGTCGAACGGCCGCGACGCGATCGAGGCGCTGTTCGATCGCTCGTTTCAGTAAGGCGTAGGGCGGGGACGTTGGTGAATATTCACCAACGTCCCCGTCTCTCTCTAGAACAGGCGTCGCTCGATGTACTGATCCACCGTGATGTCGAGCTTGGCGGCTTCCTTCAGGAAGTAGGCGCGGGGCCCGGCTTCGAGCACCTCGGGCGGGAACACGCCCTTCTGGGTGACTTCTCCCTTGAGGAGCATCTTCGTGAAGAGCCACCCGCACTGACCCGTAAAGTAGGCCTCGTGGCTGATCCGAGCCTTCTTGAATGACTCGATCAGGCCGGGTGTGTTCACATAGCTGTCGATGCGCACCTTCTCGCCGTCCTTGATGCCGTCGATCCGGATCAGCATGACGCCTTCTTCGACCACGAGACCCGAGTCGATCGCTTGCTGGATTTCCTTTTCGTACTTCGGTGCGGGCGGGGCGAGCTTGTTGATCAGCCGCATCGGCACGATCTTGGCACCGTCGACTTCGACGGGTTCGGAGGACAGCAGCCCCATCTCCCAGAAGCGCTTGGCGAGATCGCAGCCCGGTCCGCCGTAGCGGAAGTAGATGTTCTGCGCGCCCTTCAAATACTCATCGGCGAGCAGGCCCATCGTCGCGGTCTCTTCGTGGTGGTGGTCGCACATCAGGCGCTTGCCGAGGCCGCGGAAGTCGACCCACTCGGGGCGGTTGAACGGCGGCACCTTCTTGAATTGGCCGTTCTCGTAGACGACCGGTTCGTCGGCCATGTCCTGGAAGGCCGTATCCGGCGACCACCAAAACGGGATGAATTGATTCGTCTCGATGCCTTCGTAGACGTTGATGTCGATCGTGTCGACGCTGTCGAACAGATCACAGGCCTCGCGTGTGACGACGTTCGCGATGCCCGGCGCAGAACCGCAGTTGATCAATGCGGTCAGGCCCGCCTTCTCGAAGGCTTCGCCCTTCGCGAGCTGGATCCGTACGCCGTTGATCCAATCGTCGTTCTCGTCGGCGAACGACGCCATGTCGAGGTAATTCGCGCCCGCTGCGAGTGCGGCGTCCATCACGCGCATGTTGAAATCCGGCGGCAGGCCGTTGACGATCAGTCCGCAGCCCTTCGCGGCCGCGGCGATGTTCTCGGTCTTGCTCGCGTCGACCTGGACGGCCTTCGCCTTCGAGAGCGACTTCTCGAGCTCCTGGGCTGCGCGCATGTCGTAGTCCGCGCAGACGATTTCTTCGACGGACGGCTCTTCCTGCGCCCGTTTTGCGATGGTGCTTCCCTGGGCTCCCACGCCCATGATCATGATCTTCCGCATTGCTAGCTCCTCGGAGTGGTGGTGTGTGGCTCTGATTGGCCTGGGAGGATACAGCGAGGGACTCGCGGTGTCCGGTTGGAAGTGCGCGAGTTACGGGGTTTTTGCGAGGAGGCGCCTGGGCGGAAACTGCCGGCTTCAGTTGGGCGCGGCGCGCACCGATTCCACTCCCATGAACGCCCGATTCCTTCGAACTGCGATCGCGATCGGGGCCTGCCTGCTCGGCACCGCCGGCTGCATCGGGAACAAGGGAACCCCGGTCTTCGTCGACTACGGGGCCCTGGAGGTCTGGTCTGGCGAGGGCATGCTGATCGAGGTCTCGCCCGACCAGGTCCAATGCCGCGTAATCGTCCGCGACGAGTTCCTGATCGTGCGGAATATCTGGGTGCCGTGCATCCACGTCCACGCGCGCCGGGAGCGCTGAGGCCGAATCCCCCCTGCGGACTGGAGCCGCCCCCACGCATGGCCGTGAGGTGCCGCCAACCCGCGCCGCCGGGCCAAAAACGCCAATTGGTACTGGACGATCGAGGTGTAGGCGTCTAGTTTCCCGCCGCCCGATTTGCCCCAATATTGACTCGCGACGTGCACCCCCCGGGGGCGCCCCCGACACCGAGCGCCATTCTTTTTCCGGCGCGGTGCCGACGTCGCGAGTCCGCTCATGGAGACACACCCAATGGTTTTCATCGCCTTCGTGGCTTCGATCCTCGCCCTCGCAATGGGCGCCTGGCTCTACCGCGCCGTCATTTCGGCACCCACCTCGACGCAACGCGCCGATGACATTGCGGCTGCGATCAGCGCAGGTGCCTCGGCGTTCCTGAATCGCCAGTACCGCACGGTGGCGATGGTCGGGGTGCCCATCCTGTTCGTGATTGGCATTGCGCTCGGCTGGTGGTACGCGGGCGGATTCGCGCTCGGCGCCCTCGCGAGCGCAGCGGCCGGCTTCGTGGGCATGAACGTCTCGGTGCGCGCGAACGTGCGCGTCGCGCAGGCGGCCAAGAGTGGTTTCAGCCCGGCCTTCAACCTCGCCTTCCAGGGCGGGGCCGTGACGGGGCTGATGGTGATCGGCGCGGGCCTGTTGTCGCTGGTCCTGCTCGTCTGGTTGATGCACGCCAATGGCTACGAGCGCCCGGACGCGCTGATCGGGCTCGCATTCGGTGGCTCGCTGATCTCGGTCTTTGCGCGCCTCGGCGGCGGCATCTTCACCAAGGGCGCCGACGTCGGCGCCGACCTGGTGGGGAAGGTGGAAGCCAACATCCCCGAAGACGACCCGCGCAACCCGGCGGTGATCGCCGACAACGTGGGCGACAACGTCGGCGACTGCGCGGGAATGGCGGCCGACCTGTTCGAGACCTTCTGCGTCACGGCAGCGGCTGCGATGCTGCTCGCTCACATCATCTTCGAGGGCAGCTCGACCATGTTCCTCTACCCGCTGCTGGTGGGTGCGGCGGGAATCATCGGAACCCTCGTTTCGCTGCGCTTCGTCACGATCGAAGAGCCGCTGGACGGCCAGCAACCCGGCGTGATGCGCGCGATGTACCTCGGGCTCGGCATCGCAACGGCTGTGATGATGGGGCTGCTGCTGCTCTCGAATCTCATCGTCGACTTCCCCGATCTGGACGCGCAGGGCATCGAGCTCGGCGGGACCAGTCTCTGGTTCTGCGCGTTGATCGGCGGCGTGGTCACGGCCGCGATGATGTGGATCACCGACGTCTACACGGGGGACGGGTCGAGGTTCGTCGACCGGATTGCCAAGGCGAGCGAAGGGGGTCACGGCACCAACGTGATCAGCGGCCTCGCGGTCGGCATGCAGGCGACGGTCTGGCCCGTGCTCGTGATCGTCGCGGCGATCGTGGCGACCTTCTCGCTCTCGGGCCTCTACGGCGTTGCCATCGCGGCGATGAGCATGCTCTCGCTCGCGGGCATCGTGGTTTCGATCGACGCCTACGGGCCGATCACCGACAACGCCGGCGGCATTGCCGAAATGGCCGAGCTCGGGGACGAGGTGCGCAATGTCACGGACCCGCTCGACGCGTTCGGCAACACCACCAAGGCGGTCACCAAGGGCTACGCGATCGCGTCCGCGGGGCTCGCGGCGGTCGTGCTCTTCGCAACCTACATCGCAGATCTCCGGGCAGAGAATGTCGTAGCGGATTTCGATCTCTCGAATACCAAGGTGCTCGCGGGTCTGTTCATCGGTTCGATGATCCCGTTCATCTTCGCATCGCTCGCGATGAACGCAGTCAGCGTCGCGGGCGGCAAGGTCGTCGACGAGGTGCGCCGGCAGTTCCGCGAGATTGCCGGGATCATGGAGGGCACGGGCAAGCCCGACTATCGCACCTGCGTGGACATCGTGACCCAGGAAGCCCTGCGCCAGATGATCGCACCCGCACTGATCCCCGCGGTGATTCCGATCGTGGTCGGCCTGTGGCTCGGGCCCGCGGCGCTCGGCGGATTGCTGATCGGATCGATCGCCACGGGTGTCTGCGTGGCGCTTTCGATGACCACAGGCGGAGCCGCCTGGGACAACGCGAAGAAGTTGATCGAAATGGGCCAGTACGGCGGCAAGGGCTCGGACGCCCACAAGGCCGCCGTCACCGGTGATACCGTCGGCGATCCCTACAAGGACACCGCCGGGCCGGCCATCAATCCGATGCTCAAGCTGATCAACGTCGTCGCGCTGCTGATCATTCCGTTTCTCGCGTAGGTCTTTCGAAGGGGGCGGGCGCTGGCGGGAGACTCCGGCCGAGCGTTACTCGAACCGCGGCGTGCGGTAGCGCTGATTGCGCCGCTCGCGGCTTTGCTCCTATCG
>JAHEEJ010000326.1 GCA_024640705.1 Deltaproteobacteria bacterium | reverse complement strand
GGCTCCGTATTGCTGGGGGATTGGAGCGGCGGCAATCCGATCGGCAATCCGTGGTATTGGCCGAAGTGGGCGTGCGGCGCGGCGCCTCTGGTCTGGATGGGCGCCGAGGGTTTCTCCCACTACGCGAAGGCGCGGCAACGCCGGAAGCTGGGTCTCTGCGCGCCGCTCACCTGCAATCGCTATCTGCTCTGGGGCCTCGCCGGCGTGCTCTGGGCAGCGCTCGAAATCGTCGTCATTGGCCAGGACGTCGTCTATCAGCAAACCGGGGCGTGGTCCGGTTCGGTGGGTCTCGCGGTGTGTTGGCTCGAAATCGTGCCCGTCGCACTGATCTGGCTCGTCTTCTTTCCGCCCGCCGGCTACCGACGCTGGATCAACGGATCGGTTCCAGCGGAGTCGTAGAATTCGCTTATGAGTAGAAGCCGGGTGCCCGAACCTGCGCAATTGGGTCTTTTTTTGGGTTGACACACTTCAGAGACTCGGGTGAAACACCGATAGGGATAGAGCGCCTGGCAGTGCGCGAATGATTTCACGAATCCACCAATGTCGGGCGCGAGGAGTGTCCCGATGTTCGACGGCGCGTGGATCGGTCAACTCATCGCTGGAATCTTCTATCTGGTCATCGGCATCCAACTGGCCAGGCTCGCTTCCCGGACGGGGGAGCGGCCCGAGCGCCTCTTGTCGATCATGTTCTTCTTCACGTCGATCTCGTACGTTCTCTATCTGATTCCCCTGATCGTTCCGATCGAAGCGCTCTGGACGCCGTTCAATTTTGCGGGACGCGTGAGTTATCTGCCCGCTCCGATCCTCGTCGCGCTGTTCACACGAGATGTCTTTCGCAGTGAGAGTCGAGCGTCGACTTGGATCGTATATACGACTGCGGTCTTGCTCGTCGTGGGAGTGGGTGGTTCCGCGATGGTCGGTGACTGGGATGGTTTCGCGCTCGGCAATCCATTCTTCTGGCTGGAGTGGACCGGGTACACGATTCCCTTCGCGTGGGCGGGCCTGGAAGCCTTCAGTCAGTACTACCCGTCGCGACGACGCCAGCGGCTGGGGCTTTGCGATCGAATGACCTGCAATCGCCTCCTGCTCTGGGGCTTGTTCGGCTTGGTGCAAGTCGGGCTATCGCTGGTTCTGGTGCAAATGTATGCGGACTACGAAGTGAATGACGTGTTTTCGTCGTTTCTGGATCGTTTGTTTGGCGTGCTCGAAATGTTCGCACTTGCGCTGATCTGGCTCGTATTCTTCCCGCCCCGTTTCTATCGAAAACTCGTTTCGGGTATCGATGACTGCGAGAGTTCGGTCGGGGGAGGCTGATCCGTGTCGGATGATCTCTTCAGTTTCGTTGCCGAACAACTCGAGCGGCGCACGTCCCTCGATCGGCTCGAGTCGCGCGGCACCTTGCGTCTCGTACTCAAGGAATCGGGCCTCGATCCCAAGACGGTCACCCAGAAGCAGTTCTGCGTGATCCTCGAAAGCGTCGCCCCCCGTGAACTGGAAAGCTGCGGCGTGGCCGAAGCCGAGGCGATCTGCACCGCGCTGATCGGGAAGATTCAGGCCGAGCCAGCGGATCGCTGGGAAGTCGCGCGCGACGTCGATGGGATCTTCGATCGGCTCGCGGGAAGCTGAATCGCGGCGGCCGTCAGCCTCCGATGACTCCCGAGGCCCGAAGGCGCTTCAGCTCGGCGGCGTCCAGGTCCAGTTGCTCTCGCAGGACTTCGTCCGTGTGTTGGCCAAGGCGGGGCGGGGGGAGCTCGTACTGGATCGGCGTCTCCGAGAAGTGGATCGGCGAGGCGACCCCGGGCTGTGCCACCCCGTGATCGGAAACGGTTCGACCCGGGTCCGGGATCGAAATCTGCAGACCGCGCGCCTTCACCTGCGGATCGGCGAAGAGTTGCTCGATGTCGTTGATCGGCCCGCAGGGCACGCGGGCCTGCTCGAGCGCACCGAGCCAATTGGTGCTGGAGCGCGCCCGCAATAAATCTCCAAGCAGGGGAATCAAGACGCTTCGATTTTCGACTCGGCTCGGATTGGTGGCGAAACGCTCGTCGTCGGCGAGCTCGCGCCTTCCCGCCACTTCGCAAAAGCGCGCAAACTGGCTGTCGTTTCCGACGGCCAGAATGATGTAGCCATCTGAAGTCTGGAAGGCCTCGTAGGGCACGATGTTCGGGTGGGCGTTTCCGAGCCGGCCGGGCGCGCGGCCCGAGACCAGATAGTTGAGGGCCTGGTTGGCGAGCGCCGCCGCCTGTACGTCGAGTAGCGAGATGTCGATCTGCTGACCTTCTCCGGTGTTGGCCCGGTGCACGAGAGCGCCTTGAATCGCAATCACTGCGTAGAGCCCGGTGAGCACATCCGTCAGGGCGACGCCGACCTTCACGGGCTTGCCACCCGGCGCGGAGTCGGGTTCGCCCGTGACGCTCATCAAGCCGGACATTCCCTGGATCAGGAAGTCGTAGCCGGGGCGCTCCCGGTAGGGGCCGGTCTGGCCAAAGCCCGTGATCGAGCAATAGACGAGACCGGGGTTGTCGGCGCGGAGCGAGGCGTAATCCAGTCCGTATTTTTCGAGGCCGCCGACCTTGAAGTTCTCGATCACGACATCGCTCTGCCGCGCGAGCGCTCTCACGAGTTCCTGACCCTCTGTCTGGGTGAAGTCGATCGCCACCGAGCGCTTGCCGCGATTGGCGCAAAGGAAGTAGGCAGCGTCTCCCGTGGCCTCGTCCCCGCTGTCACCGGCTCGTTTGGTGAACGGAGGCCCCCAACTGCGGGTGTCGTCACCGCTTCCGGGACGCTCCACCTTGATCACGCTGGCGCCGAGGTCCGCGAGGGTCTGCGCCGCCCAGGGGCCCGCGAGGATGCGGCTGAGCTCGAGTACGCGGATCTGGTGCAGCGGCGCAGAATTCGCGTTCGGCTTGGGTTGGCGGGAGGTCGGCATGCGGCGCCCAAAATAAAGCAGGCGAGCGCCACCAGCAATATGAGATTCTATCGGCGCGCCCTCGCGGATTCCGAGGCCGCGCAGGTTGGCCACGGCCCCGGAGTTCGAAGATCGCAGTCCCGGGGCTCGAACGCTGCAGACCCGAAATGAATGGACGGAGGGCACCCCATGAAGTTTCTCGATTCGGTTCGACCCCAGATCATCGCGGCCACCCGCATCGTGATCGGATTTCTATTTGCTCAACATGGGCTCGACAAGTTCACCGGCGTCTTCGGGGGCGGACCCGATGAGCTCGATGCGATCCTCAGCGTCGGTGGATTGATCGAGCTGGTGGGCGGTGTGCTGGTCTGCATTGGTCTGCAGACACGGCTGGCCGCCTTCATCTGCAGCGGCACGATGGCGGTGGCGTATTTCCTCTATCACCAGTCCTACGGGCCGCTGCCGATCCAGAACGATGGAGAACTCGCAGCGGTGTATAGCTGGGCGTTTCTGCTGCTCGCGGCGATCGGTGCCAACGGCGTCTGGGCGATCGAATCGGGCTCGGATTCGAGCCGAGCTTGAACGCAACCGCAGAGGAGTTGATTACGGTCGACAGATCGGCTGGTCGGGGAATCGAGCGCGCCGGACGACCTGCTTGGGCTGCTTGGGAACTGGGCACGTGACGATCGACTGCCCGGGCTCTGGATAGTCGTTGGCCACCCTGCATTCGCTGGGCTCGGCGATTTCGATGACCCGGTTGATCTCTGCGCCGTGCAGCACCTGGACGATTCCACTCGGCCAACGCACCCGGATCTCATCTACTGAATTGGCGCTGCCCAATCCGAAGTGCAGGGGCTGGGGATCGACGGGGGAGGTGTGGAGTTCGCGCAGCTGGCTGTGCCCGCTCGCGCGGACCGTGACACGCGCTCCATAAGCGTCTCGGTGGCTGATCGAACCGCGCAGCCGCACCACGATCCAATGTTTTTTCTGGGCGCTCAGGTTCTCGTAAAAGGCTCCGAGTCCGCCGGATCCGAGAAAGCCCGAGGGTGCGTAGACATCGAGAGCGCCGTCGTTGTTGTAGTCGCCAATCGCCGCGGCGGCGCCGGACGGACCCGTATCCCTCGAAAATGCGAAATCGGTCACCCGGGTAAAGGTTCCATCGCCATCGTTTTCATAGAGCGAATTGGTGCGAACCGCGGTGAGCGATTCGCTGGTCACGTAGAGATCGAGGTCTCCGTCGTTGTCGTAATCGAAAAACGCATTGCCCCAGTGGATCCCGCTGACGTCGCCCGCTGCGAGATCTCCGGATTCCGCGGTGACATCCGT
>JAHEEJ010000046.1 GCA_024640705.1 Deltaproteobacteria bacterium | reverse complement strand
CGCCCCACCGATCGATGGCGATGCCGGCGCTTTTGCTCGCGGGGCTGGTCGCGATCGCCGGCATGATCTGGCGCACCGAGAGTGATCAGCGGATCCTCTTTCTGCGCCACCCGTCGGAAGCGCGTTGGATTCACACGGCACGACCTTTCGAGCTTCAGGCGCGGAATGCCTCGTCGCTGGCTCAAACCTCCAATTTCCGCATCGCGTTCGAGCTTTCAGCCGAGCGGCCACCGGACGCTCCCGCTCCGGAGCTGATCCTGCAGGCCTTGCGCACGGTCGTGGTGAAACTCGACGATCGCGTCCTCTACGACGACCGGGCCGACGAGCCACAGATCGACTGGCGCGCCCCGCGACACGTGGCCCTCCCCGCCCATCTCGCCGCGGGTCGCCATGAACTCCAGATCACCGTCAGCAATGTTGCGGGCCCTCCGCTCCTGCTCGCCTACTGCGAAGCGCTCGCGCTGCGCACCGGGAGCGACTGGAGCTCACAGACCGGCGGCGGCGCCTGGGCCGCGGCGCTCGACGCAGACGAACTCCCCGCGCCCGAGCTGACGGGCATGTTCCCTCGGGTCTCCGAAGCCTTCGGGTCGCTCGTGCCCTGGCTTGCCGCCGTTTTTCTCGCAGCGGCGGGCCTTTCTCTCGCGTGGGAAAGACGCTGGTTGCCCGCAGCGCTATCCGAGAAGCAGTGGTCGTCCGGACTCTTTGCGTTTTTCATTGGGATTGCGTGGTGCGTGCTCATCGTGAACAACCTGCCGAGACTGCCCCCCGCGATGGGCATGGACGCCCGCGGGCACCTCGAATACATGGAGTATCTGAGAGAGAATCTGGCGGTTCCGCTCGCGAGCGATGGATGGCAGATGTTCCAGCCGCCGCTCTACTACGCGGTGAGCGCATTGTTCGCACGGCCGCTGATCAGCATGATGTCGGCCGATGCGTTTTTCCGCTTGTTGGCCTTGTTCCCGATGCTGTGCGGACTGGCGACGGCTCTGCTGTGCCATCGCGTGGCACGCGCGGTCTTCCCCGCACGAGCGGATCTTCGCACCCTCGCAACCTGTGTGGGTGCGCTCATGCCGGTGGGTCTGTATTTCTCTCAGAGCCTCGGAAACGAACCGTTCGCCGCCATGTGGTCGGCGTGGGCGATCGCGCTCGGCGTCGAGGCGCTGCGAAATCCCGCGCTGGCGGCGAACCCGCGCAGGCAGCTCACCCTCGGCCTCGTGCTGGGCCTCGGCCTGCTCACGAAGGTGAGTGTACTCGTGCTCGTGCCTCCACTTCTCGCCGCTGGCGTCTCCGCGCTCCGGCGCAGCGGCGCGCGTTGGCACACGGTCGCAGCCGGGGTCGCGCGCGTCGGCGGTGCCTGCGCGCTGGTAAGCGCTTGGTACTACGTCCGAAACTGGATCCGACTCGGGCATCCATTCGTAGGCGGCTGGGATCCAGCGCGCGGGTTCGTGTGGTGGCAGGATCCCGGCTACCGCACCTGGGAGCAGTATCTCTCGTTCGGTGAGTCGCTGACCCGCCCGATCTACGCGGGAACCAACGGGCTGTGGGATGGACTTCATTCGACGATGTGGCTCGACGGAATGCTGAGCGGAAAGACGCTCGAGATGCTCCCGCCGTGGAACCTGGCGCCGTTCCTGGCAGGCGCGTGGCTCGGTTTATTCCCTCTCGCGTTGATTCTCCTCGGTGCCGGACGAGCCATCGTGCGCGCGGCTCGTGGCGAGGAGGACGGTCTTGCGTTTTGTGCGGTGGCGATCTTCTGCGGCCTCATCGCCGTCATCTGGATTTCGCTGACGGTGCCGACGTACAGCTCGATCAAGGCGACCTACCTGCTCGGCTTTCTCCCGTGCTTCGGCGTGCTCGCCGCATCGGGCTACGAGACACTGGCACGCCAGACCTGGCTGCGCGTGCTACTCGCCGGCGGTATCGGGTGCTGGGCGGTGTTCGCCTATGTGGCGTACTTCGCGATCCGGTAGACACAAAGCAGATTCTGTAAGCTCGGGCGGGCATTCGTTCGGCCTACCGCTCCGCGGATCGACTACGCCCTTTTTCTCCCGGGAGATTCCCCTCGCGTGAAACCTCTCGTGTCCAGCGGGACCCTCGAGACCGCGAAGAGGCCGGTCCTGGTGGCCGTCATCGTACTGACCGTTGCATTGGTGTACGCAAACAGCCTCGATTCCGGTTTCGTGTGGGATGACGCGAGCATCATCGTAAACAGAGGCGGATTCTTCAGCGAACCGTCGAACGCGTGGATCCTGCTCGGCTCAGAGGACTCGACGCACGCCTCCGGAGTGAAGAATCCCTACTACCGGCCACTGAACAGCCTCGTCTACATGCTCGACTACCATTTGTGGGGTCACGATCCGTTCTGGTACCACCTGGAAAACCTGCTGCTACACGCCTTGACGGTCGTCCTGCTCTTCTTCGTCGTGGAGTCGGCGTTCGCCGACCGGACGCTCGCGTTCATCACGGCCATTCTTTTCGCCGTGTACCCTGTCCATTCGGAAGCGGTCTGCTTCGTCTCTGCCAGGAACAACCTGTTGTGCGTCGGACTGCTCTTCGCATCTCTTCTCGCGTTGACGAAATGCCGAACGCGCGGCTACCTCCAGCCATTCGGCGCATTGTTGTTCTTCTTCCTCGCTCTCATGAGCAAGGAGTCCGCCGTCGTCATCCCGTTCTTTCTAGCGTCTCTCGCAGCCTTCGCGAAGCAGCCAGCACTCAAAGCGAACCGCGCGATGCTCCTCTCATTCTTCGCGGTTCTTCTCGTGTATCTAGGCATTCGATACCTGGTGCTCGACACCTTCACATCGGAGGCGGGGCCGGAGCTTTCCGTCGAGAAGCTCCGGCTGATGGCCGCCGTCTATTTCGAGAACTTCAGGCTCATCCTCTATCCGTTTCGCCTGAATGCAGGGTACACGAAGGAGTTTCTATCTTTCGACTGGCTCGAGGCGATCGCTGCGCTCGCAGGGGTCGGCTTGCTGGCCTTCTTTTCGGTCTGGCGCAGGAGCCCGGAGCCGGTCCGGGCCGGTTTGCAATGGGCTTTCTGGGGGCTGCTCCTGGTGTCGAACCTCATCGCCATCCCGAGCGCCCCAGTGGCCGAACGCTATCTGTATGCCGTGGTTCCCGGAATCGCGCTCGTGGCCGCGTACCTCTTGCGGATTTCACTGCGAATCCATGCGGGATCCGCGGCGGTCGTGTTCGCGATCATCGCGGTTTCATTCGGCGCGAGGGCGTTCACCCGAAATCAAATCTGGACGGATGATCTCAGTCTGAATACCAGCATGCTTCGATCGGACCCGTCGAATGCCGGCGCTCAGCTGAACCTGGGAATCACACTCAGCCACCTCGGTCGGCTGGAGGAAGGCGAAAGGGCGCTGCGAGAATCGATCCGGCTCGATTCTTCCAATGCGCGCGCCCACTACAACCTCGCCACGCTCCAGTTCCGGCAGGGTCGCTTGGCGGAGGCGATGCAGTCGAACGAAATGGCGATCCGGCTCGATCCCAACCACGCGAAAGCGCGAAGCAGCCTCGGAGTGATCTACGCGAGGCTCGGTCGGCGGGCGGAGGCGGCTCGGGAACTGGCAGAGGCGGTGCGGCTCGAACCCGACTACGCGGAAGGGCGCAACAATCTCGGCATGTTCTACGGGGAGTCGGGTCGCCTGGAAGAGGCCTTGGCGGAATTTCAGCAGGCCGTCCGGCTGAGGCCCGATCTGGCTGCGATCCACCGGAATCTCGCGACCACCTACCTGAAATTGGGTCGAGGCGACGACGCGCGACGCGCCCTCGAAAGAGCTGCAGAACTCGACGCCCACCAGTGATGCGCAGCGCATCTACCCTGCAGGCCTGCGCGGGTGACCGCTCCACCCGGCCAACTGGGCCCCCGCCAGTGATGCGCAGCGAATCTACCCTGCAGGCCTGCGCGGGCTTATAGGCGGTTGATGAGGGTGGCTACGTAGGCGGCGCCGAAGCCGTTGTCGATGTTGACGACGGTGACGTTCGACGCGCAGCTCGTCAGCATCCCGAGCAGGGCCGCGACGCCGCCGAAGGCCGCGCCATACCCCACGCTGGTGGGAACCGCGATCACGGGTTTGTCGACGAGGCCGCCGACCACCGAAGGCAAGGCGCCTTCCATGCCTGCGACGACGATCAGCACGCGCGCGGAACGCAGCATCTCGCTCGACGCGAGCAGGCGGTGAATGCCCGCGACGCCGACGTCGGCGATCGATTCGACCTTGTTGCCGAAGCGTCGCGCCACCCCGATCGCCTCCGCGGCCACCGGCAGATCGGAGGTTCCCGCGGTGACCACCGCGATCGTCCCCTTGCCCTCGGCGGGGACCTCGGCCGGTCCGTACCAGAGCAACCGACCCAGCGCGTCGTGGGTTCCGCCCCCGATCTCTCCGAGCACGCGCTCGGCCACCTCGGCCTCGACCCGCGTCACCAGAACATCCTGTGCGGCCGCGCGCAGCGCGCCCACGATCTCGATGATCTGCTGGGGTGTCTTGCCGGGCGCGTAGATGACCTCGGGAATGCCGTGGCGGAGCGCCCGGTGGGTGTCGACGCGCGCATCCGGCAGATCCGCAAAGGGCAGATTGGCAAGCCTCTCGAGGGCGTCCGCCGTCGCGAGATCTCCACTCCGGACCGCTTCGAGAAGATTTCGAACCTGCTCTCGATTCACCGCCAGCTCCCCGGCCCCGCTGCGCAATTTCGCGCGGGCCGCAGGCTCACGGTATCAGATGCCGAGGCGGCGGGTCCAGCGTTCAGCGGAGACGTGGGTGCGGGCTAGTACTTGGATTCGGGCGCGAAGATCAAGCGGACGTGGATCTCGCGGGCGGCGTCGGTGAGTTCGCACTCGACACAGTGTTCGACGCTGCGCTCGCGGAGCATCGATGCGAATGCGGTATCGGCTCTTTCCATCACGAGTACCGGAACGGACAGCAGGATTCGCCCGCCGAGCCGGTCTGCGATCGCAGACATCGTGTGCGAGGCGACGATGTTGCCGAGTTCGCGCAGCGCCGACTCGATGACGTCGTCGCAATCCTCGGAGTCTTCATCGTGAACCAATCGCTCCGAAACGATTTCACACGAATGCGCGGGAAGCAGGATGGCGACGAGACCGGTGAGTTCGCCGTCCGCCTGGAAGATCACGCCGGTCTTCCAGCTATCGTCCGCGCTGTATTCGTCGAGGTCCACGAATTGCGGAACGCTCGGCGCAATCGCGCGATGCAAGAGCAGCGTAAACGCCATCGAAGCGTGACTCGCGCCGATGCTCGTCAGCTCGTAGAGGCGCTCTCGCTCGTCTTCGGAGAATTCAGTCATCCGCTCACCCAAGTTGGTTGAGATCCAGCAGGAAGATCGGCAAGCCGTCTCCCAGAATCGTCAGACCGGCGATCGAGCGCACACTCGAGAGCAACTCGGGAACCGGCTTGACGTAGATCTGTTGATGGCAGACGACGTTGTCGATCCTGAACGCCATCAGTTCGCCGCGGACTTCCGCTAGAACCAGCACCTCCTGTGCCCGAGGCTTCGGCGGAGGCAAACACAGATACTCGGCGAGCGGGAACACGGCCACCGGCTCGTCGTCCACCAGGGTGAACGCTTCGTGGCCGCTTCGTTCGATCGCGCCGGCCGCGACTTCGATGATTCGCTCGACCTTGGCGACGGGGATCGCGATGGTCTCACCAGAGACTCTCAGCAGGATCACGCGCTGCACGGCCGCGGTGATCGGCACGACCATCGTGGTCGTGGTGCCGTGCCCTCGCTGGGTCGCGATCTCCACCTGCCCGCCGAGGGATTCGATGGTCGCACGCACCGCGTCCATCCCGACGCCGCGCCCCGAAAGCTCCGAGATCGACTCGGCGGTGGAAATACCGGGCTGGAAGACCAATGCCGCGAGTTGTTCGGGAGGCAGATCTTCGGCGAGGTCCGACAACAAGATGCCCGCATCGATCGCGCGCTCGCGCACCCGGTCCAGATCGATGCCGGCACCGTCGTCGCGAATCGAAATGCGGATCGAATCTTTTTCGCGCCGCGCGTCGATCACGATCTGGCCGACCTCGCTCTTGCCGGCCCCCACCCGAACGCTCGGCATCTCGATTCCGTGACCCACCGCGTTGCGAACTAGGTGCACGAGGGGGTCGCTGAGTCGATCGAGAATCGAGCGATCGAGTTCGATCTCTGCACCGACGAGCGAAAGCTCGACGCGCTTGTCCAAGCGGCGGGCAACTTCGCGCGCCATGCGCGGCAGTGGATCCACGATTCGCGCCAGCGGGGTGGTGCGCAATTCGAGCGCGCGGCGCTGGAGATCGCCGACGACGCGATCCATCCGATCGAGCCCGACAGAGAGTTTTGGTTGATCTTCGCCGCCTTCATCACCGGCAGCCCGAAGCTGGCTGGAACTCAGGATGACTTCGCCGACGGTTCCGAGGAAGCGATCGAGGGTTTCGGTCTTGACGCGAACCGATTGTGGTGGCCTGGGTGCTTCGATGATCTCCGAGCGATCGGCAGGGTCCTTCGCTTTTGCTACCGAATCGATGTCTGGGCTTTTTTTTTTGCTGCGTCCTGTGCGGAAGCGGTGACGGCGGGTTCAGCAGAAGGGACTTCGGGCGGCGGTGGGTCGAGGCGATTGGTCAAAACGGCGGCCAGAGCCGGATCCGGCGGAGGCATCTCACCCTTCGAGCGGATCACCTCCACCATCGACTCGAGGCGGTCGAGGCCGCGGAACAGCAAGGCGAGTTCTTCGGGGTTTGCGACGCGGCCCGCTCGGCGGACCTCCTGCATCCGGTCCTCGAGACCGTGGGAGACTTGCGTAATCGAATCGTATTCCAGAGAAGCAGCCATTCCCTTGATGGAATGGGCCATGCGAAAGATCAGATCGATCGCTTCGCTGTCGGCGAGGTTCTTCTCCAGCTGGAGAAGCGCCGAACTCATTTCCGCGAGGTGCTCCGCCGATTCCTCGATGAAGACCTGGCGGTACTTCGCCATGTCCATGCTCAGTCTTCCTTCTCGAGGACCTTCTTGAGCGTTTCGATCACGGCGTCGGGTTTGAACGGCTTGACGATGAAATCCTTCGCCCCGGCCTGGATTGCCTCGGTCACCAGCGTCTCCTGCCCGAGCGCACTGCACATCACCACGCAGGCGCTGGGATCGAGAGCCATGATGCCCCGAACCGCGTCGATGCCGGATTTGCGCGGCATGACGATGTCCATCGTCACCACGTCCGGCTGCAACCTCTTGAATTCATCTACCGCTTCGACGCCGTCGGAGGCTTCTCCGCAGACCTCAAAACCTTCAGACTCGACGATCTCTCGGATCATCTGACGCATGAACGATGCGTCGTCTGCAACCAGAATTCTTGCCATCACCTTCCCCCTTTGGATCTATTCCACTCGACCCAATGAACTCTCGATCACGTTTCTCGCTTGACTCACGAGTCGCTCCGGATCCAACACGCTCGCCACCCGACCCTGAATCGAGCGGCGCTCTGCTACCGCCATGGCACCGGGCATCGCAGCCGCGGCGCCATCGACCAGTCCCAACACCCGATCGATGGGAATCCCCAATTGAGCAATCTCGCCCGTGCCCCCGCCAATCACGAGGATGATGCCGGGCTCACCGATCTCTGCCTCATCGACGTCGAAGAGAGACGCGCAATTGATCACCGGCAACGCGTCGCCGTGATGATTGATCACGCCGCCGATCCGTGTCGAAAGTGTCGGAATGCACGTCAGGCGCTTGGCCTCGGCGACCTCGAGCACACCCGCGATCGGCATCGCGTAGAAATCGCCGGCCACCTCAAAAGTCAGCAGCCGCTCTTCGGCTCGAGGATTTTCGGTCGAGGCACTCATCGACTTTCCTCGGATGCCGGATTCGAACGAGTCTGGAAGTGGGCGAGCAGCCGCGTGAGTTCCGCGGAGAGTTCGGTCAACGATTGCGAGGATTCCACCACCTCGGCGGTCGAGATCGACTGCAGACGCGACGTTTCGACGACGCGATCGATCGCAGAGGCCTTGCGGGTACCCGCCGCGGAGATCTCGTCCATCGCTCGAACCATGCGCTCGACTTCGACCGTGTGCGCATCAGCGCCGCGGAAAATGCCCTCGGCGCGCACCTGCGCGTCCTTCACCGTGCTCCGAATGCTTTCGAGCGAGGCCGCGATCATGTCGATGTCGTCTCGGCCCTCGTTGATCACGCTGCTCGAGAGCCTCATCTCATCCGCGACCTCGCCGGTATCCGACTGGATCTCGTGGATCAACTTGGCGATCTCCTCCGCGCGTCGACCCGCACTTTCGGCGAGCTTGCGGATCTCGTCGGCCACCACCGCAAAGCCGCGCCCAGCCTCACCGGCGCGTGCGGCTTCGATCGAGGCATTGAGGGAGAGCAGATTCGTGCTGCTCGCAACGCTCGTGATGACCTCGGTGATCTGATGGACGTGCTGCGTCTTCGCTTCGAGATCGAAGACCTGACCGACCGCCTTCTCGATGCGCTCGAAGACGGTGCGCATTTTTTCGACCGCGAGACGTGTCACGTCGACACTCGCATTGGCCTTCTGGTTGGCCTCCGCGGCAAACCCGAACGCTTCGCGAGCGTCGTCGGCGTTGCTCGCAATCGTGGCGGCCACTTCGTGAATCAAGCGGTTGGCATCGTGGAGCAGAACCTGCTGCTCCTTCACGCTCTCGACGAGGTCCGCAACCGTCGATCCGATCTCGCCCGTGTGGCCACCGACCGTTTGCGCCGATCGCGAGACCTCAGCGGCCGCATTCGCCACCCGTGCCGCCGTACCCTGCACGTGAATCACCAACTCGCGAAGACCGCTCGCCATCGACTGGATGCTCTGGACCAGGTCGTAGGTCTCGTCCGGAAACGTCGGTTCGGTGGGGGTCAACGCGGCTACCGAGAGGTCGCCGCTGCGGATCCGCTCGGTGGTTCGCTGGAGGCTGCGAAACTGACCGCCGAGTTCGCGGGTCAGCAAGAATCCGATCGCCGCACCCACACCCAGCGCGACGAAGGGCGTAACCCAGGGGGTCACGCGCAGCCCTGTGGCTGCGAGCACAATAGGGAAGCAGACCACCGCCGCGCTGACGACGATGGACCCCACCACGAACTTGTGCGTAAGAGCGACTCGCACGCTCCCGTATCGGTGAATGGTCGCGGCTTCTTGATGAGCAGAAGCCTCGGAGAAGGCCTCGTCTAGCGGCAATTTCGCGAGATTTTCCCGAAGGTCGGAAATCCGATCCCGGGGGGGTCAAAAATGGCGCCAACCGGCCTTTTTGCGGCGTTCCGCGACCTTTTTGACCACCTTTCCGATCTCCGTGACCGCCACCCCGAGGCGGCGAGCCAGCGCCGCCGCGGTGGGCCCGGCTGCCCGGGAGGCCCGCAGCGTGAAGAGCAACTCGTAGTCCTCGCCGCCGCAGGTGGCGAGCCGGATCGGATCCACGCCCAGCCGGCGGCAGGCCGCTTCGAAGCGCGGCGGCCTCGGCAGGCTGGCCAGATCGAGTTCCGCCGAGCAGCCCGATCGGTCCAACACGTGGTCGAGGTCCGCCAGCAGTCCGTCCGAGATGTCGATGCAGGCCCCCACATCGGACATCCGCGCGAGCGCACGGCCGGCCCGCAACCGCGGGATCGGCACGCCGCGCACCCTCCCCCGCCCCACAGCGGCGCGCGCGACTTCCAGTGCGACGCCGCCGAGCGTGCCGGTGACGAAGATCCGATCCCCCGGTCGCGCCGCGTCGCGCAACAGCGCGCGGCCGCGTTTTACGCAGCCCTGGGCGGTGATGGTGATCGACGTCTGCCGCGCGCGACTCAGGTTGCCCCCGATCAGCGGGCAGCCGTGGGTCTCGGCTTCTGCGAGCAGACCCGCGACCAGGCCGTCGAGGGTTCGGACTTCGAGGCTCGGGGGCGCGGCGAGTGCGAACACGAATCCCAGCGGCCGGGCGCCCATCGCGGCGAGGTCCGAGAGGTTTGCGACCAACGCGCGGCGACCAATGCAGCGCGCGCTCTGGTTGCTCCAGCGAAAGTGGGTGCCCTCGACGAGTGCGTCGGTGGTCACCACCCAATCCTCACCCGCCGGGGGCCGCAGCACGGCCGCGTCGTCGCCGATGCCGACGATCAGTCCGCGCGCACCGGCGCGCGACCGGCTCGCGGCGCGCTCGATGCGCTCGATCAAGCCAAACTCGCCGAGGTCCCGAAGCTTCACGGCCCCCAGCGTAGCTGGCAAATGCAGAAGATCAGTGACGCGCCTTCACGGTCGTGGCCGGCGGCGACTGCGTGCGCTTGGCGGAGGATCGCGCGCGGCGAACCGCGCGGTGCCCGGGCGCCAACTCGAGAGCGGCCTCGAGCACCTCGTCCATGGTTTCCACCGAGATGAACGTCACCCGCCGCTTCAACTCCTTGGGGATGTTGCGGAGGTCGTCGAGATTCTTGCTCGGCAGGATCACCGTGGTGATGCCGGAGCGCATCGCCGCGAGCGCCTTGTCGCGCACGCCGCCAACGGGCAGCACGCGGCCCCGCAGCGTGACCTCGCCGGTCATCGCGATGTCGGGGCGCACCGGCGTGTGAGTCGCCAGCGAAATGATCGCGGTCGCCATCGAGATCCCCGCGGACGGTCCGTCCTTGGGAATCGCGCCGGCGGGAACGTGGACGTGCAACTGATTGCGCGAAAAAATCGATTCGTCGAAGCCGAGTTGAGCTCCGCAACCGCGCGCAAAGGTCAGCGCCGCCTGGGCGGACTCTTTCATCACGTCACCGAGCTGGCCCGTGAGGACCAGATCCTTGCCGGGCGTGAGCGTCGCCTCGATGGTCAGGATCTCGCCCCCGCTCTCCGTCCAGGCGAGTCCGTTGACGAGACCGATCTCACCGGTCGGTGAAGGCTTCTCGCCGAGAAACGGCGGCGGTCCGAGCAGCTTGTCGAGCGAGCGGCGACTGACGTTGACCGCGGATTCGTTGCCCTCCGCGGCGCGCCGCGCACTCTTGCGGCAGATCGTCGCGATCCGGCGCTCGAGGTTTCGCACGCCCGCCTCTCGGGTGTAATCGGTCACCAGATCGAGCACCGCGTTGTCCGACCAGTGGATGTCCATTTCGTCGAGCCCGTTCTCGATGATCTGATTCGGGATCAGATACGAACGCGCGATCTCGACCTTTTCCTCGGGCGTGTAACCCGAAATCGGAATCACCTCGAGCCGATCGAGCAGCGGCTTGGGGATCGGGTCGAGCTGGTTCGCGGTGGCGATGAAGAGCACGCGAGAGAGATCGAACGGAACGTTCAGGTAGTGGTCGCTGAATTTCGAATTCTGGGCCGGATCGAGCACTTCGAGCAGCGCCGAAGAAGGATCGCCGCGGTAATCGGCCCCGAGTTTGTCGATCTCGTCGAGCATGATCACGGGATTGTTGGTGCCCACCTGCTTCAGCCCCTGGATGATCCGGCCGGGAAGCGCGCCCACATAGGTGCGGCGATGGCCACGGATCTCGGCCTCGTCCCGCATTCCGCCGAGCGAGAAGCGATAGAACTCGCGCCCCATCGCGCGCGCGATCGACCGGCCGAGCGACGTCTTGCCGACACCCGGCGGACCCACGAAGCAGAGGATCGGACCGCGCGAGTCGCCGCGGAGTTTTCGCACGCCGAGGAACTCGAGGATGCGATCCTTGATATCCGTCAGGTGTGCGTGATCCTCATCGAGAATCGCGTGCGCATTGCCGAGGTCCAGCTGATCGGGCGACGCATTCGACCACGGCAGCTCGACCATCCAGTCGAGATAGCTGCGAACCACCTGCGATTCGGGACCTTCGGGGTGCATCCGCTCGAGTCGGCGGAGCTGGCGCATCGATTCCGCCAGCGCTTCTTCGGACATGGCGGCGTCTTCGATCTTGTTCCGATAGTCCTCGACTTCCTCGGTGCGCGGATCCGCTTCTCCGAGTTCGTCCTGGATCGCGCGGAGCTGCTCGCGCAGAAAGTGTTCGCGTTGGTTGCGGCTCATCTCGTCGTGGGCCTGCGATTGGATCTCTGCCTGGACGCTGGTGACCTCCAATTCGCGGCGCAGTACCGCATCCACCCGGCGCAAACGCACGAGGGGATCGATGATCTCCAGGATCTCCTGGGATTCCTCCAGGCGCAGCTTCAGGTTGGACGCCACCAGATCCGCAAGGCGGCCCGGCTCGTGAACGCTCGAGGTGATCGAAAGCACTTCGGGCGGCAGATTCTTCAGCGGCAGCAGCTCTTCCACGCGGCCGCGGACCGCGCGCACCAACGCCTCCGCTTCTACACACCAATCTGCGTCATCGTCTTCGAACTTGGGCGTCAGACGAACCCAGGTCGCGGCCTCGCGCTCGACGAACGCATCGATCGACGCCTTCGCAACCCCCTGGACGAGCACCTTGACCCGACCATCTCCCATCCGCAAGATGCGCATCACCATGACCACGGTTCCCACGCGGTACAGATCGTCGGCCTCGGGAGCGTCGACGCTGCCGTCGCGCTGCGCGACCACCAGCATCAACCGATCGCCCGCCATTGCATCTTCGATCGCTGCGATCGAACGCTCGCGGGCGACGAAAAGCGGCACCACCATGTAGGGGAAGACCACCATGTCACGCAGCGGCAAGACCGGTAGCTCGTCGGGTATGGCGAACGAGGAGGCTGATTTTTCCATGCCCACACCTTCGACGCCGCTGTAAAACAACTTGAGAAATGAAGACCGTCGATCGCAAAACGTGAGCTTGGGTACGGGGAATACCCGAGGAAGATTCAGTTGGTCTCGACGATTTGTCCGCGATGAACGCTCAACAGGTAGGGTCGCTTGCGGGCGTTTCCGTCCACGCTCATCGAAAGCACCCCCGACACACCGGGAAACCCCTTGACGCCGAGAAATCGATCGCGTGCGTCGTCGCGTGAAGTTGCACCGCGCGCGAGCTGAACCAGCAACAGGTTTGCCGCGTCGTAGGCGCTCGCAGAAAACTCATCGGCAGGCGCGCCAAAAGTTTCCAAGTAGCGGTCGGCAAACGTACGCACGTAACCAACCGAGCTATCTCCGTAGAAACTCGCGGTAAAATACGCGCCCTCGACGTGTTTACGCGCGATCGAAACGAGATCCGGATCGTTCCAGGCGTCGGTACCGAGCAGGATGGCGCCCGTCGCCTCGTGGAATGCGAGTTGCGGTGCGATCAATGCCACCTTTTCATGCGACTCGGGGATGAAGATCGCATCGAAGTCGACGATCGGTGGCAGCGGGTCGTCTTCGGGGCCGAGCATCGAGCGGGCCTCTTCGCGCACCAGTGCGGCCTCTTCCGGCTCTAGTCGACGCGCACTCCGGATCAATTTTTCGCGCTCTTCGATCAACTCCTCCTCTTCGGGAGTCAGCAATTCGTAACCCACCAGGCGCCGGATCGAACTGCCGAAGTCGACCGCCTCTGCATCGTAGGCGGCCAGCGCAACCACCCGGCCCCCGCGCTCCTCGACGGCATTCCAGAACAGTCCGGAAAGTCCACTGCCGTAGGCATCGCGCGGGTAGAGGATCGCAAAGCGCTGCGCGCCGAGTTCGCGCATCGCGTAATCAGCGAGCGTTTGGGCTTCGTCGCTCGGCGTCATGGCCACGCGAAAGACGTAGGACCGACCACTCGCGACTTCTTCGCGGGATGTCAGTGCGAGCAGCGGTATGCGCTGGTTTTCGGCGGTGACGGCCGCCGCCTCGCACTCCTTCGAGAGCAGCGGACCGATGATCGCCGTGATTTCTTCATCCTGTGCGAGTTCGCGTACGGCCGCAGCGGCGACCGCGGGGGAACCCTCGGAGTCGCGGATTTCAATCCGCACACGAGGTCGCTCTTCGATCGGAAGCTGCGCGTCGAACGTCCCGGCGGCGAGCAAGATGCCGCGCAGAGCCTCTTCACCGAAGGCCGCGAAGTTTCCGCTCAGCGGTAGCACGACCCCGATCGAACCCTGCGCGTCGCGCGTCGACGGCAGGCCAACCCTGGCCGCATCTTCGAAGGTCGGAAAGAACTCGGTATCGGCCCGGCCGGATTCCAGCACCCGCAACCGATCGGCTGCGAGGGCCAGCCGCGTCGCATAGGCGGGCGCCATCTGCATGCGCGACGCCCGCTCGATCTGGTTTCGCGCCGCGTCGTAGTCGCCGATGTCCAGCGACTGCTCGGCGGAAACCAACAACGCGCGAGCTGCCGGAATCTCGGGCTCGACCCGCTCTGCGACCAGGGCGAGTTGAGCGCGGTCGAGTTGTGCGAGCAGATCGTCGATCTGTGCATCGATCCGGGCGCGGATCTGTTCGTCGGGCTCGCCGGAGCGCAATGTGGCGAGCAGGCCGATCTTCGCAACGGGATCTCGCGCGCCCCCCGCGAGCAGGCGGTTCGCGATCTGCCGTTCCGCATCCGAGAGCCGGCGCAATTGGAGGCCGTTGAGGGCGTGCATCGCCGCGTCCACGTTGCCCCGATCGAACTCGATCGAAGCCGCTCCCACCCGCGCAGAATCGATCCGGTTGCCGTTGGGGAAATTCAAGACCACGTAGTAGTAGCGGGCCAGCGCTTCGTCCTGGTCGCCGCGCGCCAACGCCATCTCGGCGAGGCGAATGCTCGCATCGCCCGAAAGCGGGCTCTGCGGCCAGTCCTCAATGAAGCCAACCAGGCGCTGCTCGGCGGCGGCCGGATCGTCGGCGAGCACCGAGAGCGCGTTCGCGTAGTCGCGCCGCTCCGCCTCGCTGACCTTCACCTGTGCGCGCGGGCCAAAGCCGCTACACGCAAGCCAGCCGAGTGCAAACACGAGGATGGGAAGCGTTCGCTTCAAAGGGTCACTCGAAGATGTCCCGCAATTTGTCCAGAAACCCCCGCGATGCCGGCGCGGAGAGGCCGCCCGACTCCTCGGCCAATTCCTCGAGCAACTCGCGCTGACGCGCGTTGAGTCGCGTCGGAACTTCCACGTAGACGTGCACCAACTGGTCGCCGCGGCCGGAGGATCGCAAAGTCGAGACGCCCTTGCCGCGCATGCGCAGCACTTTGCCCGACTGCGTGCCGGCGGGAATCTTCAGGCTGGCCTTGCCATCGAGCGTATCCACCTCGATTTCGGCGCCGAGTGCCGCCTGCGGGAAGGAAATCGGAGCCGCACAGCGGAGGTTGGCCCCATCGCGCTCGAAGCGCTCGTCGGGTTTCACGGAGATCACGACGTAGAGGTCGCCGGGCGGTCCGCCGGAGATTCCAGCCTGCCCCTCGCCGTTGAGCCGCAGCCGCGTCCCGTCGTCGACACCAGGCGGCACGCTGACCGAAATCGTCTGCTCGGCCTCGATGCGCCCGGCACCGCGACAATCGCCACAGCGGTGCTGGATCACCTCTCCCGCGCCCCCACAGCCCTCGCAGGGCCGGCTGATGCGAAAAAACCCCTGCTGGAGAATGACCTGGCCACTCCCATTACAAGAAGGGCACGTCTCCGCCTGGGTGCCGGCCTCGGCGCCGCTGCCCGCACAGCTCTCGCAGGGACGCATCTTGGGGATCTTGATCTGGGCCTGGGTGCCCTCGACGACGTCGGCGAGTTCGATCTCGAGGTTGTAGCGGAGGTCTGCGCCGCGCTGGCCGCGGCCGCGCCGCTGGCCACCGCCGCCCCCGCCGAAGATGTCTCCGAAGAGGTCGCT
>JAHEEJ010000045.1 GCA_024640705.1 Deltaproteobacteria bacterium | reverse complement strand
ACGGGAAAGACCGGGCCCAGCGAAAAACCGACACAAAAGTAGAGAATCTCGATCTGGCGCATGCCCGTTGCGGCGCCGATCGAGATCGCCGCGCAACACAGGATTCCTGCGCCGATCAATACACGGCCGTCGAGATTGCCCCGCAGCGCAAGCGCCCCAAGCCGTCCCGTGAGCAACCCGAACCACAGGCTGCTGATCGCCGCCTGCCCGTGGATGACCTCGAGTGAGAGCCCATTACTCGCGAAGGGGATCGCAAACACGCTCAATGCGGCTTCTACACCGAGATACGCAAACACCACGACGACGAAGGGGATGATCGCGAGCGACAGGGCGGTGCTTCGATTGGTGATCGCGGGCCGCGCCACGCGCGTGTGCTCGGGGAGTCGAACGCGCATTGCGGCGGCCGCGAGTGCGATGTGGGCGACTCCGATCGAGTGAAACGAAAGTGACCAATGCCACCGGGTTGCGATTGCGGCAACCAGCAGCGGGCCGATGATCGCGCCCATCGCGGTCCCCGTGTGCAGCAGTGACATCGGTTTTGCAGACCGCGCGCCGAATCGCTCGGCGATCGCTGCGATGAACAGCGTGTCGTACGCGCCCGCTCCCAGGCCGATCCAGACAAAGCGGAAGAGAGCTTCTCGAAAGCCGAGGTCGGACCCGAAGCCGAAGAGCGCGGTCGCCGTCAGCAGGATGGCTGCAACGAAGAGCGGCCGTCTCGGCAGTCGGTCGTAGAGCGGGCCGGCTCCGAGCGTTCCGACGAGGAGGCCGAGCGCGAGCGCCGATGCGAGCATTCCGGTGTTCGCCAGATCGAGCTCGAGATCTGCCGCGAGGTAGTCCTGGTTCGCGCCGAGCAGCGTCAGGACGAGGCCGAGGCACAGGAATCCGCAGTAGGCGAGCGGCAGCATGAGTCTGCGGACCGTAGGCGGTCTGGCTCGCGACGGCTAGCTGGTGAATCCTGCGGATTCACTGTGCTGCGCTGGGACCGGATCGGTCCCAGCTGGCGAAACCGTTGGCTTCGCTTGCGTCGTCACCCGACCCCTTGCGGGGGTCGGGCTCCTAGATCATTCCGAGATCGAGCTTGGCGGCATCCGACATCATGTCGGGCGACCAGGGCGGATCCCAGACCAGGTCGAGTTGCACGGAAGTCACGCCCGGAACGCTGCGGGCCTTGGTCTCGACCTCGGGCGGGAGTTCTTCGGCGGCCGGGCACATGGGTGTCGTGAGGGTCATCGTGACCTGCGTCGCGCCGTCGGCCGCGACAGTGACCTGGTAGATCAATCCCAGTTCGTAGATGTTGACCGGGATCTCCGGGTCGAAGATGGTCTTCAGCTGTTCGATCACCTGCTCGCGGATCGTGTCGGGGCTCCCTGAGCCCACAGGAGTCGCTTCACCCAAATCGGTTTTCGCCGTATCGGCGGTCATCTCTTCGCTTTCGGGGGCCATCGCGATGCCGCCTCCCAACTTCGTGGTTCCTGTCTGCGACTCGTTATTCGGTTGTCGCCGTCTCGCCCGTATCGTGCAGCGCTTCGCTCATCGCGTGCCACGCGAGCGTGGCGCACTTCACCCGCATCGGGAATTCCCGAACGCCCGAGAAGACCGAGAGCTTTCCGAGATCCTTGTCCCCGGGCTCCGACTGCGGATCCGCAGTCACCATCTCGCGAAATCCCTTGAACAGACGCTCGGCCTCTTCGATCTTCATCCCCTTGATGGTCTGCGTCATCAGCGACGCCGAGGCGGTCGAAATCGCACACCCCGTTCCGCTGAAGCCCACGTCTTTGACGACGCCATCCTCGACATCCAGATAGACCGTGAGCTGATCGCCACAGAGCGGGTTGATGCCCTCCGCGGTTCGGTTCGTGCACGCCGGTTTGCAGAAATTTCGCGGGTGTTTGTTGTGATCGAGGATCACGGACTGGTAGAGCTCGCGAAGGTCTGAACTCATTTGAATAGCTCCCGAACGGTCTGCAACGCTCGAACGAGAGCGTCGATGTCTTCCCTGGTGTTGTAGAGCGCAAGCGATGCGCGCACGGTCGCGGGGACGCCAAAATGCTCCATCACGGGCTGTGCACAGTGATGGCCGGTCCGCACCGCGATGCCCTCGTGATCGAGAATCGATCCGACGTCGTGGGGGTGCACGCCTTCGAGTGAAAACGAAATGACGGCGGCCTTTTGCGGTGCCGTTCCGATCAGCCGCAAGCCCGGAACTTCCGCCAGCAGATCCGTCGCGTAGGCGAGCAGTTCGCGCTCGTGACGCTCGATCGAATCCAGGCCGAGCTCGCTCACGTAATCGAGGGCGGCCCCGAAGCCAGCGACCCCACCGATGTCGGGCGTGCCGGCCTCGAAGCGTTGGGGGATGTCCGCGTAGGTGCTCTTCTCGAAGCGGACGGTTTCGATCATCGATCCCCCACCCTGATAGGGGGGCATCGATTCGAGTAGCGCCGCTTTGCCGTAGAGCACGCCCACGCCGGTCGGCCCAAAGACCTTGTGGCCCGACAGCGCGTAGAAGTCGCAGTCGAGGTTCGCGACATCGACCCGGTGATGGGGGATCGCCTGGGCGCCGTCGATCACGACCACGGCTCCGTGCGCGTGAGCGAGGCGGGTAATCTCTTTCACCGGGTTGACGGTTCCGAGTGCATTCGAAATGTGGGCAACCGCGACGATCTTCGTGCGCGTGCAGAGCAACTTCTCGAACTCGTCCAGCATCAGCGCGCCGCGATCATCCATCGGCGCAACCTTGAGCACGGCACCCTTTTCTTCGCAGAGCATCTGCCAGGGAACGATGTTCGAGTGGTGCTCCATCTCGGTGATCAGTACCTCGTCGCCCCGACCGACGTTCTGGCGGCCGTACGTCGCGGCAACCAGGTTGATCGCTTCCGTGGTGTTGCGCACGAACACGATTTCGCGAGCCTCGGCGGCGCCAATGAACAGCTGTGTGGTTTCTCGAACCGCCTCGAAGTTCGCGGTCGCTCGGGCCGAGAGTTCGTAGACACCGCGGTGGATGTTCGCGTAGTCGCGGCTGTAGCAATTCGCGATGGCGTCGATCACGCACTGGGGCTTCTGGGCACTCGCCGCGCTGTCGAGGAAGATGAGGCCCGTGTTCTTCAGGATCGGGAAGTCCAGCTTGACGCGCGCCGGGTCAAAGCCTTCGTCACGGGGAATCAGCTTCTCTGCAGAACTCACAGCGGGTCCTCCGGAGACCGTCGTGCCGTTTCAATCGCAAATTGGCCTCGCTCGAGTTTTGCGGTGACCAGCCGTTCGACCTGCGTGCGCAGCGAATCCTGAGGGATGGCTTTGGCGATTTCCGACGCGAACGCGACGGTCAGCATTCGCCGCGCTGCTCGCTCATCCACACCGCGGGCGCGCAAGTAGAACAGTGCGTCCTCGTCGAGGCGACCCACCGTCGAGCCGTGGCTGCACTTGACGTCGTCCGCGGAAATTTCGAGGGTCGGCTTCGTGTTGATCTGGGCGTCGTCCGAAATCAGTAGATTCGGATTGAATTGCTGTGCATTTGTTTTCTGGGCATCCGGGCGCACCAGCACGGATCCGTTGAAGACTCCGCGGGAATGGCCGCCGAGAATTCCCTTGTAGAGTTCGCGGCTCGTACCGTTGGGGCTCGCGTGGTCTACCGTGGTCTGGCTGTCGAGGTGCTGCCGGCCGTCACCCAGAAACAGCCCGTTGAGTGTGCAGTCGACGCCGGGCGCGTCGAGTCGCGCGTAGATTTCGCTGCGGGCGAGCGCACCGCCGAGAGAGATTTGGTGAGATCGGAAGCGACTGTCTCGCTCTTGCCGGATGTCGAGTGATGAAAAGTGATACGCGGCGTCTGATTCCGACTGAACGCTGACCAGGTCGAGTTCGGCGTTGTCTTCGAGCAGGATCTGCGTCATCGAATTCGTCCAGTAGACGTCTTCGCAGCAAGACTCGAATCGCAGCAGGATCGCGGCCTTCGCGCCGCGATCGATCCGGATGATGTTGCGCTGATTTGCGACCCGACCGGATGCGCCAGGGCTCGCGATGAAGAGCAATTGGATCGGCCGTTGCGGCGATGCACCCGCCGTGACCCGGACGAATGCGCCGTCGCGTTGGAAGGCGCCGTTCAGCGCCGCGAAGGGCCTGTCGAGCAGATCAGCGCGATCGAGTAGTGGGCGAATCAACTCCGGCTGTTTGCGGAGTGCGGCAGCGAGCCCCTCGATCTCTACACCCGTGGGAAGTGCTTCATCAGACGAGAGCTCGGGTGCGAAACGGCCGTCTTCGAAGACGAACCATTGTTGGGAAGCCTCGCTTCCGAGAAGCGCGCGAATGTCATCGGGGGAAACGCCATCGCGCACCGGGGGCTCGGGGTCGAGCGAGGCGTTGGCGATCTCTGCAACGCTCGTGTATTTCCAGGCCTCGTTTCTCCGGGTCGGGAATCCGAGTTCTGCAAACCGCTCGATTGCCGCGCGCCGGATCGGAGCGAGCCAGTCGGGGCTCGCGTCGGCCAGCCGGGATTCGCAATCTGCGAAGCGGGAGACGAAGTGCGCTTGTGCGGTGTCGAGGGTTGTCACGGTGCGGCCGCCTCCACGGGTGGCGCAACCTCGAGCCAGCTGTAGCCCTTCTTTTCGAGTTCGTGGGCGAGTTCACGGCCACCCGAGCGTGCGATGCGGCCGTCTGCGAGCACGTGCACGAAATCCGGGACCACGTAGTCGAGCAGTCGCTGGTAGTGGGTGATCACGATCGCCGAGCGATCCGGTGATCGGAGCGCATTGACGCCGTTGGCGACCACTTGCAGCGCGTCGATGTCGAGGCCCGAATCCGTTTCATCCAGTACTGCGAGACGCGGTTCGAGGATCGCCATCTGGAGGATCTCGTTGCGCTTCTTCTCGCCCCCTGAAAAGCCCTCGTTGACCGCGCGATTCAGCAGCGCCTCGTCGAACTCGACGAGTTTCATCTTCTTGCGCGCGAATTCGAGGAAGTCCATCCCGTCGAGTTCCTCTTCGCCGCGATGGGCGCGGGCTGCATTGAGCGCGGCCTTCATGAAGTAGGCGTTCGAGACCCCGGGAATCTCCACGGGATATTGGAAGGCGAGGAAGATGCCCTCCTTGGCGCGGTCTTCGGGTGCGAGTTCGAGCAGATCACGTCCCTGGTAGAGCACGCTGCCCGCGGTGACTTCCACCGACGGCCGCCCGGAGAGAACGTTTGCGAGCGTACTTTTGCCAGAACCGTTCGGTCCCATGATGGCGTGCACCTCGCCGGCACCGACCACCAGGTCGAGGCCCTTGAGGATTTCGGCGCCTCCGGCCCGCGCGCGCAGGCCCTTGATTTCAAGCATCGGAACTCCATCACTCATCAGCCCACACTCCCTTCGAGACTCAGCCCCAGCAAGGCCTGCGCCTCGACCGCGAACTCCATCGGGAGTTCGCGCAGTACTTGTTTGCAGAATCCGTTTACGATCATCGAAATGGCGTCTTCCTCGGAAATGCCGCGCTGGCGGCAGTAGAAGAGTTGATCCTCTCCGATCTTCGAAGTCGTCGCCTCGTGCTCGATGGTCGAGGACGCGTTTTTTACTTCGAGATAAGGGAAGGTGTGGGCGCTGCAGCGATCGCCGAGCAGCAGCGAGTCGCATTGGGAGTAATTTCGCGCGCCGGTCGCGCCCGGTTGGATACGCACCAGACCGCGGTAGGCGTTGCTGGAGCGGCCGGCCGAGATGCCCTTGGAGATGATCGTGCTCTTGGTGCGCTTGCCGATGTGGATCATCTTCGTGCCGGTATCGGCCTGCTGCAGATTGTTGGTCATCGCGACCGAGTAGAACTCGCCCACCGAATCATCGCCCTGGAGCAGGCAGCTCGGATATTTCCAGGTGATCGCCGAACCCGTCTCGACCTGGGTCCAGGAGATCTTCGAACGCTTGCCGCGACACGCACCGCGCTTGGTGACGAAGTTGTAGATCCCACCGACGCCATCTTTGTCGCCGGGATACCAGTTCTGGACCGTCGAGTACTTGATCTCGGCGTCGTCGAGTGCGACCAGCTCTACGACGGCCGCGTGCAGTTGGTTCTCGTCGCGCATCGGAGCCGTGCAGCCCTCGAGGTAACTCACGTAGGCGCCTTCGTCGGCGATCAGCAACGTCCGCTCGAACTGGCCGGTGTTGGCGGCGTTGATCCGGAAGTAGGTCGAGAGCTCCATCGGGCAGCGAACGCCCTTGGGGATGTACGCAAAGGAGCCGTCGGTGAAGACCGCGGAATTGAGCGCGGCGTAGAAGTTGTCCGAGACCGGCACGACCGAGCCGAGGTACTGCTGGATCAGCTCGGGGCAGCGTGTGACAGCCTCGGAGAACGAGCAGAAGATGATCCCCTGCTTCTCGAGTTCACCCTTGAAGGTGGTCGCGACCGAAACGCTATCGAAGACGGCATCGACCGCGACGCCGTGCAGGCGCTTTTGTTCGCTCAGGGAAATCCCGAGCTTCTCGTAGGTCTCCAGTAGCTGCGGGTCGACCTCGTCGAGGCTTTCGAGTTTCTTCACCTGCTTTGGCGCCGAGTAGTAGATGATGTCCTGGAAGTTGATCTTCGGGTATTCGACCTTTGCCCAGGTCGGCTCCACGTCGTTTTCGAGCATCTCCATGAAGCGCGCGAGCGCCTTCAGTCGCCAGTCGAGCAACCACGACGGCTCGTTCTTCTTGGACGAGATCAACCGCACGATGTCTTCGTTCAGCCCCGGAGGTGCCGAGTCGGCATCGATGTCGGTTACGAAACCGTATTGGTAGTCGCGGTTGGCGAGCTTTTCGAGCATCGCGTCCGAGGACTGCGTCATCTTCTACTCCAATGCCTTCGCGTTCGATGCGCTGAGGTCTTTCTTGCCGCCATCCATTCCCACGAGTGGGATGAAGGGGCCTGCGGGCTCGATGGGCTTGGCGAGGTCAGCGAGCGTGATCTTTTCGAGTGCGGCGTGCACCGCGCCGTTGATGCGTTGCCACGGATCCCGCACCTGGCAATTCGACTCTTGCGCACAGGCTCCCGGTTGGATCGTGCACTCGGTAATTCCGACCGGGCCTTCGAGCGCCGTGATCATCTCGACCACCGGAATTTCATCGGGGGTACGCGCGAGGCTGTAGCCGCCCTTGGATCCGCGCTGCGAGATCAACAAACCCGCCCGGGTCAGCGACTTGAGGATCTTGCTCACGACGGGAGCGGGGAGCTGGGTGTCCTCGGCCAACCTGCGGGCGTTGTGCGATTCGTCATCTCTGCACTCGGCGAGATGGGCCATGACGACGATTCCATAGTCGGTGAGGCGGCTGATTCGGAACACGGTTGACCTGCTGCTGGACTGCGGTTGAGGTTCGAAATGACCCCTTCAGGATATCGGACTAAATAGGTCCTGTAAATATCGGACCAAATCGGTTCTTTATTTAGCTTTTTCTCAATGGAAACAGCTATTTATTGGCCAGATCCCGGTGCTGGATGGCTCAGCGGGATGGGTCCAAGTGCGCTGGGTGGGCCAAGTCGGTCTCTAGGCGATCGCCTCGATGTCGCTGAAGCGCGCGAGTGGAGCCAGGACTCCGCGGCCGGCGTGCCGCCAATCCAGCGGCGGGCTCTGCAGTGAGCCCGGCGCACAGACGCGCGAAGCGCCCAGGCTCGCGAGTGTGCGGGCGAGCCCAGCCGTCCCTTCACCAAATCCCTCGATCGCCACCGCAGCCAGATGGGCAGCGAGGGGTTGGATCGCTTCGAGCAGCCGCCCGGGATCCGGAACCGGAACGACCCGAATGAAGCGATGCAGCGGCGCGGGTCTCGGTGCGGGGCCGTCCTCGACGATCACCGTCCAGGCCGTCGCGTCACTCGCGTGAATTGCGACGGCGCGCCCGGCCGCGCGCCGCAGCTCGGCCTCGGCGCGTTGCTGCGCGATTTCGTGGGCGGCGCTCGCATCGATCGATCCGCGCGGCCAGTTCGCTTCGGCGTTGGCGAGTGCAACCGCAATCGCCTCGGCGAGTGCAGCCGCGTGCGCGGGTTCTGGATCGACGGCGAAAACCGCGATTGGCGAGAGGCAACCCAATTGATCCCACAGCGCGATGTCGATGGCCAGGCGCTCCGCGAGTTCGCTGCGGCGCTCCGCGCTTGCTGGTGGCACGACCGCCGCGATCGAAAGCCGATGACCGTCGACGACCAGCCGGCGCGGCGGCCTCGTCAGGGATTGCAGGGTGGCGATGGTTGCATCCGAGCCGGTCGCGCAAATGCAGTCCGCTTCGAGCAGCGCGCGGGTGCAGTCCTCGTTGGCGGCGGCGAAGTCCACGACCCGGATACAGCGCCCGAGTTCTGCATCGGCTTCCGCGATCGACTGGGCGACCAGGTGCGGCGTCAGTGGGTCTCGGGAAGCCGCCTTGGCGAGCACCGGGGAGCGCAGCGCCAGCGGTGCGATCAGCGCGAGGAGGCTCGGCATCGGGATCGAGCCCGCGAGCAGGACGGCGGTCGTGTCGAAACCCGAAATCTGCCGGTCCGACGCAGGGTCGGTTCGGTCGATCGGGCCGAGTTCCCGAATCGCGAGTTCTCGCAGCGCGTCGCTCGTCCAATCGCCGAGTGCTCGCCGGAGTCCTTCGCCGACCATCGGCGCCGTGAATCCCGTGGCTGCCGGCAGCCGCTCCTCCAGATCGCGGCGCCAGATGGAATCGGGGTCGCGCCAGCGCTCGAGCACCGTGCCGAGTACGTCGAGCACTTCGCCGATGGGTCGCCTCTTGAGCCGCGCACCCGCATCGCGCAGGCGCGCGAGATTTTCGGCGATTTCGTCGGGTGTCACGGAGAGTTCCGCTCGAGGAGTTCGTCGGCGCCGATCGAACAGCCCCGTGAATCCGCGCCGGGCTCGCGCCCGATCACCTCGAATCCGTCGAGTATGGCGCGGCCGAGATCGCCGGTTCGCAGCGCGAGCACGCTGCCCGTGTTGGCGAGATCGACGACGACGATGGATCCCACCTGCCCGCTCGCGGCTTCGTGGCCCGTTTCGGGATCGACGATGACGACGCGCGCCCAGGGTGGACCCAATTTGCGACGGGGTTCGCTCGGTCCGCAAATCACAGAATCGTAGAATTGGCTGCCCAGTTCCGTCATCCCGTATTGATTGACGATCCGCTCCGCGGAGATACCGAGTACGCGTTTGAGTTCCGCGTAGAGTTCCGCGCGCGGAACTTCGCGAGAGCGCCCCTTGAAACCTCCCGTCTCCATGATTCGCGATGCGGAAGGCAGGCCGATCAGTACGCCGCGCTCGCTCATGTGGTCGATCAGGTGCACGAACGCAAAGGCGGTGCCACACAAGGTGATCGGCATCTCCGACGCGGCGGACTCGACGAGGACCGTCAACAGGCGGTCGAAGAGCAACTCCCCGTTCTCGACGTCGAAATCGCTGCCCTGCTCACCCAGTGCGTCGAGTACCACGCCGAACATGTGGGAGAGCGATGAGTCGGGTTGTTCGCTCGGTGAAGGGGCGAGTACCCGTATGGGCGCGCGGTCTTCGGG
This sequence comes from Deltaproteobacteria bacterium, assembly GCA_024640705.1. Classification (GTDB taxonomy): domain Bacteria; phylum Myxococcota_A; class UBA9160; order UBA9160; family SMWR01; genus JACZVU01. Next base: position 6,151 of record JAHEEJ010000045.1, on the reverse strand, counting down.
CAACAAGAACTCGGGGAACACGAAGCGGCGGAAGGTCGGCAGCAGCGAGGCTTCGTAGAGTTCCAACGTGTCCAGAAACAAAGTCCCTCTGACGTCGGTCGATGTGCCGCTCGTGCGGAAACGGTGAACGGTTTCGCTCGCGGGGAAGCAGCGCAGCTCGACTTCCTTGAGCGCGCTCGTGGGAACCGCGGGGATCTGCCGCCAGCTCTCGACGTTGCTCGGTGTCTGGTTGCGCCCATCGCAAAATCGTCGATAGATCTCGCAGTGTTCGAACTGGAACGCAAAGAGCTCGAGCGCGAGTTCTTCGAAGCGCTTTTCGCTGTAGCGCCAACGGGGCTCCCGCATCCATTCGAGGATTCGCCGGTCGATGTCTGCGCGGCGGGGGTCGGCACTCATGCGATGGCCTCGACCAGCAGGTCGAGCGCGAGTTCGAGCAGGCCGCGATCGATGCTCAGTGGCGGGCAGATCGAAATCGCCCGCCCGTCGTCGCCGCTCGGTAGGACGATCAACCCCGAAGCGAGGGCGCGCGCACAGGCGCGTTCCGCTCGCTCGGCCGTGTCGACTTCTACCGCCAACAGGAGCCCGCGACCGCGCACATCCAGGACCTCTGGTCGTCCTTCACAGCGCGTGCGCAGCCGTTCCAGCGCGACGCTGCCGAGTTCGGCCGCGCGTTCGACCAACTTCTCTGCTTCGAGGACCGCGATCGAAGCGAGCGCGGCCGCGCAGCTGGGCGGGTGTCCGATGAAGGTCTGCGTGCGCAGCGCCTCGCCTTCCGAGATTGGCCAGGCGTCCATGATTTCTGCGCGGCCGAGGCATGCCGAGATCGGCATGCCGGAAGCGAGCCCCTTCGCGACGCAGAGCAGGTCGGGAATCACGCGTTCGCGGTCGCAGGCGAACCACTGACCCGTGCGACCAAAACCGGTGTAGACCTCGTCCGCGATCAACAACCAGCCTTCGGCGTCGCAGATCGCCCGGAGTTCGGACAGGAAACCGTCTGGGGGGATGCGTTCGCCGCCCCGCCCCTGGATCGGCTCGACGAGCACCGCGCCGACTTCGGCGCTGCAGGTGTCGGCGGCGCGGCGCACATCTTGCGCCTCTCCGAAGCGCGCGAACGCCGTCAACCCGGGCAGCCGCGCTGCAAACGGTTCGCGGAACATCGGCCGCCAGGTCGCGTCGCGCGCGCCGAGGCTCAAGCCGTGGTACGCGCCTTCGAACGCCACCACGCCCGGCGCGCCGCTGGCCAGCAGCGCCGTTTCGAGCGCCATCTCGACCGCGTCGGAACCCGAGGAGCCGAGGATCGCCCGGGCCGGAAGGCCACCCGGAAAATGGCGCACGAGCGCTTCGAGCAGTTCGAGTCGGACCGTCGAAGGGTGCACGTCGCCGAGCCCGTGCATCAAGCGCTCGGCTTGCTCGGCGACGGCCCGGCTGATGCTGGGGTGGGCGTGGCCGACGTTGGCCACGCCGAATCCGGCGGTCAGATCGACGAAACGGTTGCCGTCGACGTCCCAGACGTTCGATCCGGAAGCCCGCTCCCAGAAGATGGGCGGCTCCGGATCGACGCAGATGACGTTGCGGCTTTCGACGGCGCCGAGCCGCTGGGCGAGCGCGCGCGAGCGCGGTCCGGGAATGGGAGTCACGAGAGCCGGGGGAAGATTCGCGGACGCTGACACGACAAAGGATTGTAGCTGTAGAATCCGGCCATGGATGGGGCGATCGAAGAGCAGGTCTACGTCGCAATGGGTTCGAATCTCGGCGATCGCGACGCGCATCTGGCCGCGGGGCTCGCCGCGTTGCGGGCGAGCGAAGGCATCGAGGTCGTCGCCGTCTCGCCGCTATACGAGACGGATCCGATTGGCCCACCGCCCCAGGGGCCCTACCTGAATGGGGCGATCCAGCTGTCCACCCGCCTCGATCCCGATGCCCTGCTGGATCGGCTGCTCGAGATCGAAGCCGAGCAGGGGCGTACGCGCGGTGTCGACCGCAATGCGCCCCGCACCCTGGACCTCGACCTGCTGCTCTACGGCGATCGCAAGTGGATCGGCCCCGATCTCGAAATTCCGCATCCGCGCCTCGCCGAGCGCCCCTTCGTGCTCGAACCGCTCTGCGATCTGGCAGCGGAGTTCATTCACCCGGTTCTCGGGGAAACCATCGGGGCGTTGGCACGTCGGGTTCGCGATCCCGTGGCCGTGCGCCTGCGAACCCCGGCCACTGCGCGCTAAGCGACCGAGTTCAGCAAGTTCGCGTAGTTGTCGAGGAGCGGGAGAATCTCGTCGCGGGGAGCTGGCGGCAGCATCAACACGGCGCGCGCGATGCCCGCATCGCGCTGACGCGCGAGTGCATCCTGCTCCGGTTGCGCGGCAAAGACCGAGACCTCGAGGGTCGCCGGATCCCGCCCCGCTTCGCGCGCCATCTCGTGAAACTGCGGAAGTCGTTCCGCGATGTTTCCGTCGCGTCCGCCGATCGGCATCCATCCGTCGCCGTAGCGAATCGCGCGCCGCGCGCCGCCCGGGAAACCGCCGCCTACATGAATTGGCGGATGCGGTTTCTGGATCGGCTTTGGCCACATGTAGATCGGATCGAAGTCGACGAGGTCGCCGTGGTACTCGGCTTCGTCCTGGGTCCAGATCGCCTTCATCGCTTCGACGCGTTCGCGCATCAATTTGAAGCGGCTCTCGGGGCGCGTGCCGTGGTTCTCCATTTCCTCGAGATTCCAGCCTCCGCCGATTCCGAGCATGAAGCGCCCGCCAGACACCTGATCGACCGAAGTCACCAGCTTCGCGGTGTGGATCGGGTCGCGCTCGACGATCAGGCAGATTCCCGTCGCGAGCTTGATCCGAGAAGTTGCAGAAGCTGCCGCCGCAAGTGCGACGAATGGGTCGAGCGTGTCGTAATACATCTTCGGAAGCTCGGGGCCTCCGGGCCACGGCGATCTGCGCGAGACCGGGATGTGGGTGTGCTCGGAAACCCAGAGCGATTCGAATCCCCGCTCTTCGGCAGCGCGGCCGAGATCGACCATCGAGATCGAGTACTCGGTGGGAAAGATCGTCAGGCCGAAGTGCATTGCGAACCTCCGAAATCGACGCCGGAGTCAGCCCTTGAAGCGCCCATCCCGACGCGCGTCTTCCATCGTCTCTACGATCCCATCGCGAAGGATCTGGACCATTTCGTCGATCTGCGAGCGCGTGATCGTGCACGGCGGAGAGACGATGCATTGGTTGATGAAAGGCCGCAGGATCAGGCCGTGTTCCTGGCAGTGCTCGTCGATGCGGATTCCGATTTCGTAGTCGGCCCTGAGCGTGTCTTCACCAGCGGGATCGACTTCGCACTCGACGCAAGCCATCAAGCCGACACCGCGCACGTCGCCGACGAGCGGGATGTCGCGAAGCTCCTGCCATCGCTCCTGAAAGTAGGGAGCAATGTCGCGAACGTGTTCGAGGATGTTCTCGCGCTCGATGATGTCGAGCGTCGCAAGGCTCGCAGCGCACGCCGCCGGATGTCCCGAGTTGGTGAATCCGTTGGCGAAGACCGAGTGCGGTGAACCGGCTGCTCCCGCTTCTTCGATCAGGCGATCCGAGATGAAGGTGGCACCGAGGGGCTGATAGCCCGATGTGATGCCCTTCGCGGTCGTGATGATGTCCGGGACGATGTCGAAGACGGTCTCGCTCGCAAAAATTTCCCCGCAACGTCCGAAGGCCGTGACGACTTCGTCGGAGATGTAGAGGACGTCGTGGCGCCGGCAGACCTCGAGACATTTCTTCTGGTAGCCCGGCGGCGGCACGATCACGCCGCCAGACGCGAGAATCGGCTCTGCGATGAATACGGCGACGTTTTTGGCGCCGAGTTCGAGGATCTTGTTTTCGAGATCGGCGACCTTCGCGTCGCAGAACGCCTCGATGCTCATGCCTTCCGGGCGTCGGTAGGGATTCGGCGAAGGGAGATGGTGGATGAATCCCTTCTCGTACACCTGGTAGGTCTTGTCGCGCTCCTTCCCACTGCAGGAAGCGCTCAGATAGGTGCTCCCGTGATAGGCATCCTGTCGTGAAATGATATGGCGCTTTTCAGGTCGGCCTAAGATGGTGTTGTAGAACATCACGAATCGAAGCGCTGAATCTACGGCGAGCGAACCGGCAGTGGAGAAGAAGACGTGATTGAGGTCTCCAGGTGTCAGGGCCGTCAGCCGTTCGGCGAGTTGCGCCGCGGGTATGTTCGTAAACGACCAGGGGCTGTCATAGGGAATTTCGTTGAGTTGCTTTGCGACCGCATCGGCAATCTCGGTCCGGCCGTAGCCGACATTGACGCACCACATCCCGGCGGGGCCATCGATATAGCGATGCCCCTCACTGTCGTAGACGTAGATTCCCTCACCCCGCGTCAGGATGTGCCGCTTGTTCTTGCCGATGGTTTTTAGGTTTTCCCAAGGGTGAACGAATTTGTTGTCCTTGGCCTGGATGTCTTCGGTGCCGCCGCCGACCTCCGTGATGTCGAGGCCCGCCGCGCTGTTCGAACTCATAAGATCTCCAAAATGATTGGCCGCGGAGGATATCCGGTTGTCGGAATTTGCGCCTACCTCGGGCTTTGGGCTCCGCGAGGGGCCTGAGAACGCATCTGCTGGCTCGAAGCGGTGCCGCGCGGCCTCTTTACTGGAGGCTATGGTCTGCTGAACGGGCCTGCGGTCGACCGGCCCGGGGGGCAAATCGGCGTGAATGACATGCCCGTTTCGCGGTACCGATGGGTCGCAATGCTCGCGATCGCATTTGGCATCTGGTTCGCGGTCCTCGCGATCAACCCTGTCAGCCGCGCCACCTGGTTGCTCGAAAACGCGCTCGTCTTTGTGTTCATCGCTGGCCTTGTTGCCACCTGTCGCAGCTTTCCATTTTCGCGGGTTTCCTACACGCTGATCTTCTTGTTTCTGTGTCTGCACGAAGTAGGGAGTCACTTCGAGTATTCAGAAGTTCCCTACGACGAGTGGTTCGAGTGGCTCACCGGGACGACGCTCAACGAGCGGATGGGCTGGGAGCGAAACCATTTCGACCGCGCGATCCATCTGGCCTACGGCTTGTTGCTCACCTACCCGATCCGCGAGATTTTTCTGCGCGTGGCGCAGGTTCGCGGATTCTGGGGCTACTTCCTTCCCCTCGACGTCGCGATGTCGACATCGCTGACCTATGAGCTGATCGAGTGGGGGGCTTCGATCGTTTTCGGCGGCGATCTCGGGCAGTCGTATCTGGGAACGCAAGGCGACGTCTGGGATGCCCACAAGGACATGGCGCTCGCCGCACTGGGTGCGCTGATTGCGATGCTGGTGACTCTGATCGTCAACGCGTTGCTGCAGCGCGACTTCGCGGCAGAGTGGGCCGAGAGCTTGCGCGTGAAGGGGAAGACGCCACTCGGCGAAGAGCGGATCGCGGAGATGCTCGAACAACGCGAGCCGGAGAAGGGCGTGTAGGTTTCGGGTGTTGCTGGACTCAGGCTGCGTCGGCTCGTTTCCGCCTGGCCGACCGTCGTCGGTCCAGCCAGGCGAGCAACGCGATCCCCGCGTAGAGGCCGCCCGCGGGCTCGGGTAGGTAGGTGACGAAGGCTTCGACGTCACCATCCGGGTTGGTGGCGAGCGCGATCATGGTATTGCCGTCCGACGAGATCACGGGCGGATTGTCGAGCGTCCAACCCGTGAGGTCGACGCCGAGGTCCGCCTCGAGCACAGCGCGAAGGCTTTGCATCTCGTTGGACTCGGCGGTCCAGATGAACGCCTCTTTTCCCGTAGCCAGCTTGCTCTCGCCGACCACGACGGAACCGTCAGCGGATACCGCCGTGGCGACGCTCTCATACGGACCCGGGGAATCCGCGAGAAAGCCGAGCCCCGTCATCACGCCGTCAACCCAGACGAACGCCTGCGAGACGCTCGTGTCGGGGACGTCCGGGTGGTCGACGTTGGAGACGCCGATCACCGTCGACCCGTCGTAGGAGACTCCGGTGGCTTCGCTTCTTGGGTTTATCGTGTCGATCTGCAGGAAGCCGAGTCCCGTCATCGTTCCGCCTTCCCATCGGAAGGCTTCGTCGACGCTCTGTGTCGGATCGCTGGGATCCGTATTGCTCGCCAATCCGACGACCACCGATCCATCGCCAGAAACGGCCAGGGCTTCGCTGTGGTAAT
>JAHEEJ010000044.1 GCA_024640705.1 Deltaproteobacteria bacterium | reverse complement strand
CGGTGCTCTCGTTGGAACTCGACATGCACACGCGCCCGCTCGATTTCGTGTGGGATGGCGAACTCGGAATCCTGATGTGGGCCATGGTGCTCTCGCTGGTCGCGGGCGTCGCCCTCAAGGACTTCTTCGGCGTAACCCTCTAGAGAAGCGATCGGATCGGCCATGCTCGAATTCCTCAAACGCGCGTTTCGACAAAAGCAGGGCGAACCCATCGTCATCGTGAGCGGATTGCCTCGCTCGGGAACCTCGATGTTGATGAAGATGCTCGACGCCGGCGGCATGGCGATCATGACCGATAGCGAACGCGTCGCCGACATCGACAACCCCAAGGGCTACTTCGAGTACGAGCGCGTCAAGGATCTCGAGAAGGAAAGCGACAAGAGCTACGTCCGAGAGGGGCGTGGCAAGGTTCTCAAGGTGATCTCTTTCTTGATCAAGGATCTTCCGGACGACAACGACTACCGGGTGATCTTCATGCGGCGCAGCCTCGACGAGGTGTTGGCCAGCCAGAACAAGATGATCCAGCGCCTCGGGACCGAAGACGCGACCGCTGCGGAAGAGGCGATGAAAGAGGCCTACCGAAACGACATCGTGCGCACGCGACTGCTGTGCAAGAAGCGCCCGAACTTCGAGTTGATCGAGATCAGTTACAAGAACACGATCGAAGACCCGGCGGCGACCGCGCATAGTGTCAACGCCTTCGTGGGTGGACACCTCGACGAGAACGCGATGCGGGAGGCGGTCGACAGCAGCCTCTACCGCAACCGCAGCAAGAACTGATCGGGTCTCCCCACTCCGCCTCCGGTTGACGAAGCCTGCCGCTGCTTCTAGGCTTGCTGGATCGGGTTCGAAAATCATCGGGCGATTTCCGGCGCTTGCAAGCCTCTCGGACCTCCTTAGGGATCCGCACCCGACCTGCTAAGCGCCAAGACACGAGACTGAATATGAGTGATGGATCCCGCCCCGCCGACAAGGCGGGCGACGAGCGAACGAAGACCGCTGGCGACTCGACCCAATCCGTGCACGGCGGCGAGCGCAACGACCAGCAGACCCATGCGGTCACGACACCGATCTACCAGACGTCGACCTACTGGTTCGAGAATTCCGCGAAGCTTCGCGCGCTTCAGGAAGGCCGAGACAAGCGCGACGAATACGGCCGCTACAGCAATCCCACCTGGCGCGCGGTCGAACGCAAACTCTGTGACCTGGAAGGCGCCGAAGAGGCCGTTCTCTTCGCGAGCGGAATGTGCGCTGCCACGACGCTCTTCTTCGCGCTCGTGCCCAAGGGCGGGCACCTGGTGATCACGAGCGACTGCTATCGGCGCACGCGCCAATTCATCGAGAACCATCTCGTCAAGTTGGATGTCGAGACCACCGTGATCGAGCCGGCGGATACCGACAAGCTCGCGAACGCGCTGCGCGACGACACCGCGATCTTCTTCACGGAATCTCCGACCAACCCCTACATGCGGGTGATCGATCTTCCGAAGGCCGCCGAGATCGCGCACGCGCGCGGCGCAAAGGTCGTGATCGACTCGACGTTTGCGACGCCGCTCTGCCACCGACCGCTGGAGTGGGGGGCCGACTACGTGATTCACAGCGCGACCAAATACCTCGGCGGCCACAACGACCTGTTGGCCGGCGTGGTGCTCGGATCCGCCGAGGCGATCAAGCCGATTCGAGAAACCGCGGGCATGTTGGGCGGCATCCTCGACCCGCATTCCGCCTACCTGCTGCTGCGCGGTCTCAAGACCCTCGCGCTGCGGATGGAAAAGCACAACGACAACGCGCTGCAGGTGGCGCGCTGGCTCGAGGACAACCCCGCGGTGCGGCGCGTCTGGTATCCGGGGCTCGAGAGCCATCCGGATCACGCGACGGCGAGCCGATTCATGCGGGGCTGCGGCGGCGTGGTGACCTTCGATCTCGAAGCCGACTTCGACGGCACCTGCCGCTTCGTCGACGCGTGCCGGATCCCCTACATCGCCGCGAGTCTGGGCGGCGTCGAAAGCCTGATCGAAATGCCTGTGCTGATCTCCTACTGGGATCTGAAACCCGCAGAGCGCCTCGAACTGGGCATCACGGATTCGCTGGTGCGGTTGGCGTGCGGCATCGAAGACGCCGAGGACCTGATCGCGGACCTAGGGCGGGCACTGGAAGCGATTTAACTAGAGCAGCCGATCGCCCGACGGCCGCGAGCGCTCCATCGCGAGCAGTCGGGCCTTGAGATCCTGGCCGCCGCCGTAGCCGCCGAGGCTGCCGTCGGCGGCGATCACCCGGTGACACGGCACGACGATGGATACGGGATTGGCGTTGTTGGCAGATCCGACCGCGCGCTGGGCGTTCGGCCGGCCGATTGCGCACGCCACTTCCGCGTACGAACGACTGTCTCCGTAGGGAATCTCGAGCAGCACATCCCAGACAGCGCGTTGGAACGGCGTCCCGCGCAAATCCAGCGGAATGTCGAAATGGGTTCGCTCGCTCGCGAGATACTCGAGAATCTGTTCGATCGCCGCTGCGTTCGGCCCCAACGCGTCCACACAACGGTGCTCGGGCACGTAGCGTTCGATCCAGTCTCGCATGCCGCGACCGCTCGAGCGGGGCAACTCGACGTAGGCGAGCCCCAACTTGGTCGAAGCCACGCGGACCCGTCCGATCGGTGAATTCGATCGGGCAATGTGCACGGTTTCCATCGCTCCGGCACAATAACATCTCGCGCCGCAGATCGGTGCGGCGATCGTCAGTAATGCGCGCCGAAAATTGCAGAATTCACGGCAGCACCAGCGGGAAGGACAGCGCCCATGTCTCATCTACTCGTCACCGGCGGGGCGGGCTACATCGGCTCGCACGCCTTGCGAAACCTGCAGCGCGCGGGGCACACGGCCGTCGTCATCGACGATCTGCGGGCCGGAAACGCGGCGCTGGTCAGCGATGCCCCGCTGGTTCGCTGTGATGTCGCCGATCGCGACGCCGTAGCCAGGGCTTTCGAAGAACACGGCCCGTTCGACGGCGTGCTCCACTTCGCCGCCTCGCTGTTCGTGGCCGAATCCGTCTCCCAGCCCCTCGCGTACTACGCGAACAACGTGGGCGGCTCTCTGGCGCTGATCGACGTCGCGCTCGCCCACGGCACCCGGGCCTTCGTGCTGTCGTCGACCTGCGCGACCTACGGGATTCCGCAGCGCGTTCCGATCTCGGAAGACACCCCGCTGGCGCCCATCAACCCCTACGGGGCCTCGAAGGCCATGGTCGAGCGGATCCTCGCGGACGCGGAGACCGCGCACGGTCTGCGCTGGGCGGCGCTGCGGTATTTCAACGCGAGCGGCGCGGATCCAGCAGGCGGCATCGGCGAATGTCACGACCCGGAGATCCACCTGATCCCATCGGCGTTGGAAGCCGCCTGTGGTCTGCGCGAGAGGCTCGAACTCTTCGGCACCGACTATCCCACGCCGGATGGAACCTGTATCCGCGACTACATCCACGTCACCGACCTCGCAGACGCCCACGTCAGCGCGATCGAGGCGCTGATCGAAGGCCGATCCCTCGGCGTCCGCAATCTCGGCACCGGCAACGGCTACTCGAACCGCGAAGTGATGGCGGCCGTCGAGCGCGCAGTCGGCCGGCCGGTCCCGGTGCGGGAAGCCGATCGACGCCCGGGCGACCCGCCGGTACTCATCGCAGACGCCTCGGCGTTTCGCCGCGAGTTCGGCTGGGAGCCCCGCCTCTCGGATCTCGACACGATCGTCTCGACTGCGTGGGCGTGGCTGCAGAGCTGGAAGCTCGAGGGTTCGCGATAGCTCCCGCGGGAGCCGCTGGGGACCGATCGGCGTCGGCAGGTCTGAGCTTCGGGGCTAGCTCGTCAGATCCAGTCGCTTCATCATCTTTTGCAGCGACTGGCTGGCGAATCCTGCGGATTCGCTTGCGGCGTCGGCAGGTCTGAGCTTCGGGGCTAGCTCGTCAGATCCAGTCGCTTCATCATCTTTTGCAGCGACTGGCGCGGGATTCCGAGCCGTTCCGAGGCGCCCGTCTTGCTGCCGGCTTCGGCGATTGCCTCGAGGATCAGCTTGCGCTTGAGCGCGTCGACCGCCTCGCTCAAGCGGACGCCGTCGCCCGCAAAATCGCCCCCGACGGTCGCGGCGGCGGATGGGCTGCGGATCGATTCCGACAGCATCTCGGCTGCAATTCGTTCCGCACCATCCGATGTCGCAACCGCTCGCGCGATCTCGTTTTCGAGTTCCCGGACGTTGTCTGGCCACGCGTAACGCACCAGACAATCCATGGCGTCGTTCGCAAAACCCTTGATCTCGCACCGCGCCTCTCGACAGGCCGCCTCCAGAAAATGGCAGGCGAGCGCCGGGATGTCCGTTTTCCGCTCTCGAAGCGGAGGAAGTGCGATTTCGACCACGCGGAGCCGGTAGTAGAGATCCTCGCGAAAGCGGCCCTCTCCGACATCTGCAAGCAGATCTCGACTCGTCGACGCGATGACCCGCGCATCGACGACGCGGGTGTCCGAGGATCCGAGCGGTCGGATTTCGCCGCTCTCGAGCACCCGAAGCAGCCTGACCTGCATGCCGGAATGCGCCTCCCCGACCTCAGCCAGAAACGCCGTCCCGCCACCGGCCAGCTCGAACAGCCCCTGCTTGTCGGCTTGTGCCCCGGTGAAGGCGCCGCTCTTGTGCCCGAAGAGTTCACTTTCGAGCAGCGTATCCGGCAGCGCGGCGCAATTTTGTGCCACGAAGCGCTTGTCGTTGCGCGGGCTCGCGTAGTGAATCGCCCTCGCAATGAAACCCTTGCCGGTTCCGGGCTCGCCCGTGATCAGGACGCTCGAGTCCGTCTTCGCGACCTTCTCGATCAAATCGAAGACGCGCTCCATCGCGGGGCCCGTACCGATGATCCGATCGAACGCGTATTTGTGCTCGATCTCCCGGCGCAGATCCGTGTTCTCCGCGCGAAGCCGCTCGTTTTCCACGCCGAACTCGACGGCCAGCTGGATGTTTTCGGAGGCGAGTTCGTACGACTCCAACGCCCGCTTCACCGCCAACTGCAGTTCATTGGGAACCCACGGTTTCGCAATCCAGCGATAGACCAACGCCTCGTTGGCGGCTCCGTTCAGCGATCCGAGTTCGGCGCCGCGAGTCAGGAGCATTCGAATCGCAAGTGGGCGGGATTCCCGGGCGCTCTCCAGGAAATCGAGACCCGACATCGGGGGCAGGGCCTCGTCGGCGAGGATCAGCGCGATCTCCGCGCGCTCGAGAATGTCGAGTCCCTCGGAAGCCTGCGTTGCAACGTGAATGCGATAGCCAGTTCCGAGCGCAAGCTCGAGCGACTCCACGCTCGCAGCATCACTGTCGACGATGAGGATCTCGTAGGGATCGCCGCCTGACTGCCGCCGAGCGGCCTCGATGCGCTCGCCCGCTCCCGTCGGATTCGAACTCACGATCAGCCTTCTGAATCACCGTCTTGCACCCGAAACAGCGGACACCGCAGTTCGAGTTCAACGTCGGCGCCAAAGCGCGAGGGATAAACGATCGAAAGGTAACAACTGCCGGTACGAGGCGCCGCGGCAGCAAAGGGACCACCGGGCCGACGGTTCAACCCGTCGGCCCGGCGATTGCCTTCTAGCGTCGCGCGCGGCGAGCGGTCTTCTTGCGCGCCGTCTTCTTGCGCGCCGGAGCCTTGCGGGCGGTCTTCTTGCGAGCCTTCTTCTTGGCTGCCTTCCGCCGTGCGGGCTTCTTGCGTGCAGTCTTCTTGCGTGCAGTCTTCTTGCGCGCGGTCTTCTTGCGTGCAGTCTTCTTGCGCGCGGTCTTCTTGCGTGCAGTCTTCTTACGCGCGGTCTTCTTGCGCGTCGTCTTCTTGCGCGCGGTCTTCTTGCGAGTGGTCTTCTTGCGGGCCGTCTTCTTGCGCCCGGAAGATCGCTTCATCTTCACCTTCGCGACATCACCCTTCTTGTCGATGAAGTAGAGGAAGCCTTCCTCTCGCTCGATCCCACATTTGGCGACCTTCTCGCGCCCCTTCGGGCCCTTGCCGCCGCCCCGCGCCATGCGGGCACGACTCACGTCGCCGCGTTTGTCGAGATAATAGAGCCAGCCCTTTTCTCGACGGATACCCGTCTTTTCTACAACTGTGGCCATCGGCCATCTCCTTCGTGTGAGCATTGCATTTCGTTCCACGCTGGAGGGAAAGAAGCGTGGCACCGGTGCTACCTGGAGGAGGTGCAATTCAAGCGAGCCTGGGGGATGGCAGGCTTGCACCGACGGAATCATGCGGCGCGCAATTGGCGGTGTCAATGGTTTTGGGGTGGTTTTCTGACGGTGCGAACCGGAGCCTCCGACGGGCGAAACGCTTCGAATTCGCGCGCCGATTCAGCGATCGCGAAAACGACCCTCGGCAGCGTCGAGAATCTGCGCCTCCAGGCACCGATTCTCGAGGGCATCGATCTCCTGAATCCCGGTCGGACTCGTGACGTTGACCTCTGTCAAAAAACCGCCAATCACGTCGATCCCGACGAAGAACAAGCCGTCCCGACGGAGCGCGGGCGCGATCGCCTCGACGATCTTGCGATCGCGATCGTCCATTTTCGCCCGATGGGGGCTGCCTCCGACGTGGAGATTCGAGCGAACCTCGGTCGCGCCCGGCACTCGGAGCACGGCGCCGATCGGCTCTCCGTCGACGAGCAGGATCCGTTTGTCCCCCTCTCGCACCTCGGGCAGATAGCGCTGCGCCATGATCCGACGGGACTCGAAACGGGTCGATTGCTCGAGGATCGAGCGCAGGTTTCGATCCTCCCGACGCAGGTGAAAAATCCCCTCTCCGCCCTTCCCGTCGAGCGGTTTGACGATCATTTCTCCGCCGAGCTCGTCCATAAAACTCAACAACTCCGGGATTTTCCGACTCACGAACGTCTCCGCCATCAGTTCCGGGAACTGCAGCGTGTAGAGCTTTTCGTTGGCGGCCAGAATCCCTTCGGGCCGATTCAAGACGACCGCGCGCCGGCACAAAGTCAGGATCTGGGTCGCGATCACGTACTCGGCGTCCACCGGAGGATCGACGCGCTGGAACACCAGATCGACGTCTTCGTCCAACAGCACGCTGCGGGCCTCGCCCAGATCGAAGTGTCGGCCGGGCTCCCGGCGCAACGCCACGGGCCGCGCATGGGCGCAGGGGCCGCGATTGGAGGCGGTGAGGTCCGACGGGTCGATGTAGAGGACCTCGTGATCGCGCCGCTGGGCCTCGAGCATCAGCGCGAAGGTCGAATCTGCGCCAATGTCGATCCCAGCGAGCGGATCCATCACGAACGCGAGGGTGCGGCGGGGCTTGGGCATTTCAGCGATCCCTCCTGCGAGCCGAAGCGGTAGCGCAGAGCGCGCGCACTCGGCTACGGTCGGTTAACCCCTGGAGTTTCGATGGCTTTTTTACACACTCGGGCGCTCAAGTGGCTCCTGATCCCGGCGGGCATCCTCGTCGTGGCGTTCGGCGGAGGCGCGGTCGCCTTCTATCTCGCATTTCTCCAGGACCTGCCGGACCTGCGAACGGTCGAGGATTACCGCCCGCCGATCGCAAGCCGCGTCCTCGATCGCGACGGCGAGGTGATCGGCCGATTCTTCACCGAACGGCGCACGCTCGCGCCGATGGAGTCGCTGCCTCCGCACCTCGTGCAGGCGTTCGTGGCGGGCGAGGACAGCTCGTTTTTCGAGCACTCGGGGATCGACTACCGATCGATCCTGCGCGCCGCCTGGGTGAACCTCCGCGCGGGTGGCGAGATCAAACAGGGCGCGAGCACCATCACCCAGCAGATGGTGAAGGGCCTGTTGCTCAGCCCCGAGAAGAAGTTCAAACGCAAGATCCGCGAGATGATCCTCGCGCGCCGGATCGAGAAGCGCTTTTCGAAGCAGGAGATCCTCTACCTCTACTTGAATCAGATCTACTTCGGGCACGGCGCCTATGGGATCCGCGAAGCGGCGGACACCTACTTCGGCAAGGACATCGGCGAACTCAGCGTGTCGGAAAGCGCGCTGCTCGCGGGCCTGCCGAAGGCGCCGTCGCGCTATTCGCCCTTCCAGAACCCGGACGAAGCCGAGGCGCGCCGGCACTACGTGCTGTCGCGGATGCGCGAAGAGGAATTCATCGACGCAGAAGCGTATGCGGCCGCGATTGACGAACTGCCCGTGCTGGTCGACCGAACCGCGAGCCAGGACGACCCCGCCGCCGCCTACTTCAACGAAGAGGTGCGCCGCACCCTGTTCGATCGTTTCGGGGGCGAACTGGTTCTGAAGGGCGGGCTGACGATCGAAACCACCCTCGACCGCAACCTGCAGCGCGCGGCCCAGCGGGCGGTGCGAACCGGCCTGGTCGACCTCGATCACCGGCAGGGTTACCGGGGGCCGATTCGCCGGGTCGCGCCATCGGACATTGCCGACGAGGTGGTTCGACTCGCGGAAGCCAACGAACTCGTGCTCGAGATCCCGGATCCGACCGACCGGCTGGATTGGCTCGAACCCGAGCAGCCCATCGGCGAGGCGTTCTCGGAGCTACTCGACGAGATGGCCGCGGAATTACTGGACAGGATGCCCGCGGAGTTGCCCGGCGCTGCGGAGCAGGCGGCTGCTCGCAGCATCCTCGCCGAAGAGGGTGGCACCCTGCTCGGCGTGATCACCGCCGTCGACGAGAAGTCCGAGAGCGCCCGGATCGCCTTCGCGCCCGAGGTCGAAGGCGTCGTTCGACTCGAAGACGTCCAGTGGGCGCGCGTGCCCGACCCGAATCGCTCGCCCTATTCGGTGCGCTCGATCGAAGAAGTCTTTACCGAGGGCGACGTCGCGCGATTTGCCGCCGCGCGCTCGACAGAGGCGAAGGGCGACAAGGCGAAAGCCGACGAGCCTGCGGAGATTCGAGTCACCCTCGACCAGACGCCCGAAGTCCAGGGAGCGCTGCTTTCGATCGAAGCTGCAACCAACGAAGTGATCGCAATGGTCGGCGGTCGCGACTTCGAGGAGAGCCAGTTCAACCGCGTGACGCAGGCGCGCCGACAACCCGGATCGGCGTTCAAACCGCTGATCTACGCGGCTTCCCTGGCCAAAGGATACACACCGGCGAGTATCGTGTTCGACCGGCCGATCGTCTACACCGACGAAGAATCCGGCTTCATCTGGCGCCCGCGCAACTACAAGAGAAGCTTTTACGGGCCGATCACGCTTCGCGAAGCGCTCGCGCGCTCGATCAACAACGCGACCGTTCACCTCTTCCGCGATGTCGGGATCGATTTCGTGATCGAATACGTACGCCGACTCGGAATCGAGTCGCCGCTCAATCGCGATCTTTCTCTCGCACTCGGCTCGAGTGGACTTTCACTGCTGGAACTCACCCGCGCCTACGCGGTGTTCGACGAGGGCGGCCGTCGGGTCGTTCCCACCTTCATCCGGCGCGTCACCGACCGGGACGGGATGATTCTGCTGGAGAACGTAGAGCTGGGCGCCTCGGGAGATGCCGCCGTCGAGCCGGACGCGATGGACGCGGACTTCCTCGACGTGGCAGCGACCGCGGAGGAAGAGGACGAGGCGATTCCCGTCGATCCAGCAACTCCGATCGACGCGGAGTTCCAGCCCGATCCCGACCAGCTGATTTCACCCGAACAGGCGTACCTGGTGGTTTCGCTGCTGCGCGCGGTCGTCGAGGATCCCAAGGGCACCGGCCACCGGTTGCGGGTGTTGCGCCGCCCCGTGGCGGGCAAGACCGGCACCACCAACGACCAGGCCGATGCCTGGTTCATGGGCTTCTCGCCCGAAGTCGTCACGGGCGTCTGGGTCGGTCACGACGAGACCCGCTTCCTCGGCTACGGCGAAACGGGCTCGCGGGCCGCGGCCCCGATCTGGGTGGATTACATGAGCACCGCCCTCAAGGGTCGGCCCGCCCGAGACTTCCCGGTGCCGGAATTGATCGAATTCGCGCGCATCGACCGCAAGACAGGGCTGCTGGCCGGCGAGAACACCGAGTCGACCGTCTTCCAACCCTTCCTGCAGGGGACCGTTCCGACCGAGATGGCGGACTCCGCACGCACCCAGTCCGAATCGCGCCGCCAGCTCCGTCTCGACTCCTTCTGATCTGCCGGAATTTGCCGGGACCCACCGCCGCGGTCTGTCCGGGCTAGACTGGGCGCGGTGGGGGAAGAGATCGTTCATTCGCAGGTGGACCGGCGGGGCAACCGCGATCGGCGCCGAACGTCGACGGCGTGGAGTGGCGATACCACGCGCAATCTACAGACCCTGCTCGCGTCCGCCGTTCAGCGCCTACAGGCAATCAGCGGGGCGACCACGGTCGTCGCCTGGACGTTGCGCGAAACCGGCGAACCCTACGTGGTGGCCGCGGCCTTCAGCGGCGACCCGCCCGTCCGCCCCGACGCATCCGACTTTCGAGACATCGCGGCACTTTCCGGGGTGACTCGACTGGACGGCTCGTCGGATCTGATCGCGCTCGGTCGGCGCCACCGCCTGTCGGTCGCGGTTCCGGTCCCCAACGAACTCGGCGACGCCGCCGCCGTACTGCTGCTGGGCCCCGAAACCCCGCGGCCGCGCATTCTCGGCCAGCTCAAGCGCGAAGCCCATCGCTTGCAGGCTCCCATCGCCACCGCTCTCGCGATTGCGCGCGTCGAGCGGCTCGATCGCGACGTCCACCAGCTCAATCGCCTTGCAGCACTCGGCGCACTCAGCAGCGAGATCGCACACGAGATCCGCAACCCGTTGGTGTCGATGAAGACCTTCTTGCAGCTCCTGCCCGAGCGCTGGGGGGATCCCGAATTCTCGGATTCGTTTCTCGCATTGGTGAGCGACGAACTTCGCCGCATGGAGCGCCTGCTCGATGTGATCATCGCGTATGCTCGACCCGACGGAGAGACCGCCGACCATCGGCCCGCCGACGTCTCTACCGCGATCGATGTCAACCTCGCGCTGCTCGATCACCGGGCCCGCAAGCGGGAGGTGCAGCTCGAATCGCAGCTCCCCGACGATCTGCCCGCGGTTACACTCAGTGAAGACCGCTTGAGACAGGTGTTGCTCAATCTCCTGCTCAACGCGATCGACGTGACCTCGCCGGGCGGTCGGGTCGTGCTGAGCGCAAAACGCGTGGGGGATTCCGTGGATATCATCGTTTCCGACGAGGGACCGGGCGTGCCGGCCGGATTGCGGTCGGAGATCTTCGAGCCCTTCTTTTCCACGCGCAGCGACAACCCAGGGGGATTGGGATTGGCGATCACGCGACAGATCGTTCGGGATGCGGGCGGAGAGATCCGCGTGGGCGATCGGGATGAGGGTGGAGCGGAGTTCGCGGTGCGGCTGGCCGCGTCCGAAAACCCGCCGACCGCTTCGAGCGAAGGTGACCGATGAGCGAACAACCGCCCGGCGGGGCGCAGCACGGATTCCACGTGATCGTCAGCAAGGAGCGGTTCACACTCCCGAGTGGTCGCGTACTCGAACTCGACATCGTCAAGCACCCGGGCGCGGCCGCCATCGTGCCCTTCATCTCGGACACCGATGTCCTGCTGATCCGGCAGTACCGGCACGCAACCCGGGACACGATTCTCGAGGTTCCCGCCGGCAAGATCGACCCGGGCGAGTCCCCGTACTCGACAGCCGATCGCGAACTCCAGGAAGAGGTCGGCCAGAAGGCCGGGCGCATCGAAGAACTCGGTTGGATCTGGACGACTCCGGGGTTCACCGATGAAAAGATCCACCTCTACGCGGGCTTCGATCTCGAGGCCGTCGACTCGCGGCCCGAAGACGACGAGATCATCGCGCCCTTTCGGATTTCGCTCGAAGAAGCACTGGAGCTGATCTGGCGCGGCGAACTCACCGATGCCAAGAGCGCAATGACGCTGATCCACGCCGCGCGGCGCCTCGGAAAGCTGGCGTGAAACTCGGCGCCGCGTTCGGCTGGTACGCCCACTCCTGGGAAACCCTGCTGGAGCTGGTCGAAACCGCGGAAGCACTCGGCTACGCGGCCGCGTTCGTCGACGGCGACGTCTCGATGCTCGGCGGATCGCGCAAGACCGACGTACTCGACGGCTGGACGCTGACGACCGCCTTGCTCGCGCGAACCGAGCGGATCCAGATCGGCTCGATGCGCCTGGTCCACCACTGGAACGCCGCGCGGCTCGCGCAAGCCGCTGCCAGCGCCGAGCGGATCGCACCCGGCCGCCTGCGGTTCCTGATCTCGATCGGAGACCGCCCGCACGACGAGCGCTTCGGACTGCAGCGGCCGAGCGCGGGCGAGCGGGTGATCTGGCTCGACGAGATGTTGACCGCGATGCGCGGCCTTTGGCGGGGAGAATCCGTCAGCATGAGCGGGCGCTTCGTCACGCTCGATGGCGCGCGCATCCAGCCCACGCCGCCCGGTGGGCGCATCCCGATTTCGATCGCGGGGCGGCGCCCGAAGGTGCTCGACCTCGTCGCCGCCCACGCGGACAGCTGGGAGATCAACCTCCCGCCACTGCCCGGTCACGTCGCGGAGGCCAGCACAACACTCGCCGAAGCCTGCCGGCGGCGCGGACGCAATCCGTCGGAGATCGAGCGATCGATGTGGATCTTCACGCGGGTGCGGGAGTCGGACGATCCGACCGGCGCGATCGCCGAGTACCGCCGCCTCAACCCGTGGTTCGCTTCACTCTCGGATGAGGAGTGCGCGGCCGCAACGGTCGTGGGCAGCGCCGAATACTGCCGGGCGCGCCTGGCGCAACTCGGCGACGAACTGAAGCTGGACTTTCCCGTCATCGACCTCTCGGGCCTCGACGCAGCGGCCAGCCGCGCCACCCTGGAGGGGATGGCTCCCAAAAAGTCGCGTTGACGCGCGCAGTTGGACTTCTTAGGCTATAGGGCAAGGAGACTCTGAATAGTGTACGGACGCGGCCAACAACCCGGCATGCGGATCGGCCCGCCGATCACGCCGCCGATCATCAAGCAGATCATGATCGCCAACGCAGTGGTCTTCCTGATCCAACAGGTCTCCCCTGAGGTGACGTTCTACGGATCCCTGGTACCGCAGAATTTCTGGCAGCTCGGCTACCTCTGGCAGCCCTTCAGCTACATGTGGCTCCACGCGAGCTTCGGCCACATCGCGATGAACATGTTCATGCTCTGGATGTTCGGCTCGCAGCTCGCACTGGCCTGGGGACCCAAACGCTTCCTGCGCTTCTATCTGATCTGCGGCGTGGGAGCCGGCCTGATCATCGCGACCTATCCCTACTTGATGATGCAAATCAATCCGCACGGTCTGGTGTCCTACACCCTCGGCGCGTCGGGTGCCGTCTACGGCGTACTGCTCGGCTACTCGCTGACCTGGCCCGACCGCACCATCATGTTGATCTTCCCGCCGATCGCATTTCGCGCGATCTGGTTGATCCCCGGGCTCTTCTTGATGTCGATGATGTTCCAGAGCGGGCAGAACATCAGCCACATCGGCCACCTCGGTGGCGTGATCGTCGGCTGGATCTATCTGCGCCGGAAGGGCCACGCGAACGCGATCTTCACGCTGGGCCACCTGAAGTCGCGCTGGAAGCGCCACCAGATGCGCAAGAAACTGCGAGCGGTCCGCTACGAAGAACACGAAGCCCAGCGCCGCGAAAACGAAAAGAACAACGATCGCCGCTACCACTGAGCCCGATCGAACCGCCAGCTTCGCGACCCCGACTCCGATGGGAGCACGGCAAACGGGCTGCTTCGTTTCGTTTCGCGGGTGGGAAGTTCAGCCGCCGACGTTGTAGCGGATTTCGACGCCGTCGTGGGTGAAGACGACGCTTCCGGGTTGGATCGATTCGATGACGAGGGGGCCGACGGCGTCGCCCTCTTTCAGGCGCAGGACTTCTTCGGCATCGGCAATTCTCACGATGGCGATCCGCCGATCGGTGTCTGGGTGCCAGATCGTTTTCTCGATACTGAGCGCGGGCAGCTGCGCGCGTTGGACGACCTTCTTCTCCGGCTCTCGAACCGGAGCGGGGATGGACTCGGGCACCGCAGCCGGCTTCGAAGCGACCGCAGCGACCTCGATCGGCGCTGCCGGGTCTGGATTCGCGGTTGCGGGCTCTACCGATTTTGCAGTCGCCGCCGGCTCGGGTTGCTGGATCGCAACGGGCTTGGCGTCGGCGACCGGCGCCGCTGCGGGTTGCGGCTGGGCGGCCTTGCGCGCGCCCGGCCGGCGCGCGGATCGCTTGGGCTCGGCTGCTTGTGCAACGCGATTCGGTGACGCGGCGGGCGCACCCGAATCAGCGGGCTGCTCGTCGAGGCGCTTGACGACTTCGACGATTGCGGCCGCTTCGGCCTCCGATGGATTCGTTTGCGCACGCGCAGCGGGCTGCACTCGAGTCGTGGCTTTGCGGCGCGGTTTTTCGGCGGCCGCCTCCTGCTTCGCGGGTGCGGGTGCGGCCACGGGCGCCACGTTGGCTGGCGTCGCTTCCATCGCCACCACTGCGTCGGGATCTTCCCCGGCGGGCCAGAGCACGAATGCGGCGGCGACGGCAACCGCCAGGCCGCCGATCGCAACGAGTCCAAGCTTCCAACCGCGGCGATCCGGGTCGGGCAATGCGCGGCGCGCGACGATCTGCTCGTCGAGGGAGCGCGCGACACCCGCGCTCTTCTCGTCTTCCAGGCGCTGAAGCGCCTTCAGGATCGTACTCACTCGAATTTCCAATCGGTCTTCACGGCCTCGACCTCGGCCGGCGGCGATTCGGCCTGCCGCGAGAATGCTTCGATCGCGGCCGCGGACGGCGGCCCGACTGCAACGGCGGGCGGCACTGAAGACTCGCCCTCGACCGGCTGGGGACCCTTGCCCGCAATACCGAACCAACTGAGTGCGCCGACCGCAGCCGCGAGCAGAATCGCGGCCGGAAACGCGCGGCGAAGCACCGACCGCCACGGGTGGCGGCGCGATCGCACGCTCAGGATCTCGCGAGCCGCCCGGTTGATCGAATCCGGCCCCATCGTCGACGTGCCCGCCGCGTAGCCCACCAGCATCGCGCGATCACAGAGGACGTTGATCAGGCGCGGAATTCCGCGCGCCCGACGCTGAATCTCCCGCAGCGCCTTGTCGGTGAATAGATTGCACTCCTTGCCGGCCGCAATCTTGAGGCGATGGCGCACATAGTCTCGCGTTTCAGCGGCGTTCAGCGGCGAGAGCGCCCAGCGCACCGTGATCCGCTGCCGCAACTGACGCAGCCCGCGAGAGTCCAACATCTCGTCGAGCTCCGGCTGTCCGAAGAGCACGATCTGGATCAACTTCGACGACGAAGTCTCGAGGTTGGAGAGCAGCCGAATCTCCTCGAGCGTCGCGGGATCGAGGTTCTGTGATTCGTCCACGATCAGCAGCGCCCGTCGACCCTCGCGGCTCGACTGGAGCAGAAACTGGTTGAGTTGGTCGTTGAGATCCGCGCGCGAGTAGCCCTCTGTGATCAGACCGAATTCGATGCTGACCGCGCGCAGCAGATCCTCGCCCGACATGATCGGGTTGAAGACGAACGCGACCTCCGTGTTCGGGCCAAGCCGCTGCAGCAGCGCGCGGCAGAGGGTCGTCTTGCCGGTCCCGACTTCTCCGGTGACGGCGATGAATCCCTCGCCCTGCTCGATGCCGTAGAGCAGATGAGCGAGTGCCTCCCGGTGGGATTCCGAGAGAAACAGAAAGCGGGGATCGGGGGTGAGCGAAAAGGGCTTCTCGTTCAGCCCGTAGAACTGGGTATACATGCTCAGATCACCACCAG
>JAHEEJ010000325.1 GCA_024640705.1 Deltaproteobacteria bacterium | reverse complement strand
ATGACAGCCAAGACCGATAGCCTGTTCCAGGTCATCTCGTCTTTGGGCCCAGTGGCCCCCTCCGGGCGGTGGTCATTCGAGTTGAGAAACGACCTGCAAGGCTACCAGATCTTCGCGTCGGGTTGCGAACCTGCATCTTGTACAGATCTGCCCGTCGGGGCGTCAGTCCACGTAGGCCTCTTCGGGAGCGACTTCGTCGCCGTACTTCCCGGTCTGCCAGAAGAAGGCCCGCGCTTCGTGGCACAGATGACACTTTGAAGAATAACCCTCTTTCCTGTCCGCAAACCCCGCCTGGATCGCCTCTTCCATCAAGGGGAGAGGCCCGTTGTCGACGAGCTTCTGGACCATGGGGTGGTCATCGATGTCGAAATCGTCGTGGATCTTCGACAGCGGTGTCTTTATCGTGTTCCCAATCGCGATGCCCGCGCAGACGGAGGGGAAGACGTTCCCGTGCGGATCGATGTGGATGCTCTTCTTCCACAGCAGCTTCCGGCCGCAATGGTCGTCTGCGAATTTTTCTTTCGGGAAATTCTCGACGAGGTGTGCCAGTTCATTGGCGGCCCTGCCGATCATCCTCAGCGGCCGCTCTTCGAGAATGCCGCGGAAGACCTCGGTCTTCTCATCTTCCGTCAGGCTCGTCATCTCGATCGGGTTTTCCAGGAAATTTCTCGGTGCGACGACGACGGAGCCCTCGCCGAAGACTTCATTGCCGATCCGCTCCGCCGTTCTCACGGCTTCGATCGGGACGAACTCCTGATGGAAGGGATCGCAGCTGATCAGCAGGGTGCCGATTCCGAAATTCTTGATTTCGGTCATCCGCTCCCTCGCAATTTTGTCGGTCTTGCACCAGAAGCCGTTGGTTTCGAGCTTGCCCAACGGCAGCATCCCCTCTTCTTTCGCGACATTGAAACAATCGATCAGATGTTTGTAGTCGAAGAAAGGCTCGCCGCCCGCGAAGTGGAGGTCTCGCCCGGTGAATCCCAGTTTCTTGAACTCGCGGAGCAATTCGCGGAGATGCTCGGCCGGCATGATGGCGCGCTTGTTCGGCCCACTGTTTTCGTAGCAATGGGCGCAGGCAGCATTGCAGCGATAGGTCAACAAGATTCCCGCGGATTTCCATTTGGCGAGCTTTCGCGGTCGAAACTTACGCATCAGATCGGCGTACGTTTTGGCAACGGCTTTTTTCACTTCACAGGCCTCCAATGACGGGCGACGGGAAGATCGGTGCTTCTCGGGCATGCACCCGTGGGGGGGCGAGATGGAAGCCTAGAACTTCGGCGCAATTCGGACCACCAGAGCCCGGCCGCGCGGCCGAGCGGGTTCCCCGGGGGTTCGCGGCTGAAATTGCGGGATCCGTTCCAGCGCGGTGGCCCTCCGTCAGAAGGCGAGCCCGAAGCCGGCCGACACTTCGACACCCTCCTTCGAGAATCCCACATCGACGCGGAACGGAGCATCGCGCTCCAGGGTGATGCGGAGGCCCACTCCGCCGCTGGCCCAGACGCGCGAGCTGAAGATGTCCGGCCAGTCGTCCGCGACGGATCCCGTGTCGCCAAAGAACGCGAGGCCGACGCGCTCGACGCGCAAGGCCTGCGTGAAGGGGATGGAAAATCCTCGGGTCAGCACCCAGAAGCGATACTCGGCGCTCGCGTGCCACATCGAGCGATCTCGAAATCGTCCGGCGATGAAGCCCCGAAGAGTCTTCGAACCACCCAGGGTCGGGACCGAGTAGAAAGGCAGATCACCTGCGGTCGTACTCGTCTGCAGGTGAAACGCAAGGGTGTCGGTGGGTGGGTGTTCCTCTTCTGGGTCGCCGCCTTTGTGGAATAGCGGTGGAACTGGAACATTCGTGGTCCCGAAGACCGAAAAGACGGATCCGACGTCCCAGCCGCTCTGCAGCAGCGCTGAGTTGATGCTTGTGCCCACTGCGAACCCTCGGTAGGGCATGCGCTGGCTATCGCGGGTGTCGTAGCGTAGATCCAGTTCGAGCCAGCCGAGTTTGTGATCGTCCCCTCTCGCGAAGATCGCGGGGAATGCATCCGCATCACCGGTATTGGGTTTGTGGTTGACTTCTCCGTTGCCGAGCGAGTGCCACTCGCCCATGACCGATGCGCCGAAGACCAGGTTGTCACCTGGATCTGGAACCGCGAGTTCGAAGCCGAGGCGACCGAACGCCGTCTTGTCTCGGTAACTCGTCTCATCGCCCTCGCTCGTTCCAGCCCCGAAGCCGTAGAAACGGCGCGTGAGCGATTTTTCGTAGCCGCCCCACGCTTTGAGGAAGCTGCGTTCTTCTTGAAGGATGCCTCCTTCCGGAACCTCTCGATGATGAAGCCTTCGGCGCCAAACCGCTTTGTACGCCTGTTGGCCCTCTACTGAGTAGGAAACGAAAAGGCCAGCGAATTCACGTCGGCGCTGTTGGCGAAAGTCGAGGTCTGTCAGCGCGAGCCCCCCGCCGAAGCCGACGTCGCTGTCGCGAAAGAAGAAGGGAGCCATGAAGCTCGAGACGAGAAATCGCTGGAAGACATTGCCGGGCTTGAGCCGCCCCTCCGGGATGTAGCGCCAACGGTCGGGGTTCGGCAGGTCAGCGGGCTTTTCGATTTTCGGGATGCGTCCATTCTTTTCGATCCCCTGCCAGGGATCGAATTCCTCGGTCGTCGACTGCGCGATCGCCGACCCGCAGAAGATTGCAAGTGCCGCAAAGCAGGAGATCGATTGGAGAGCCCAGAAGTGCGATGGGTGCTCTTGTCGGCGTGAACTCGACTTCAAGGGGCCTTTCTCCATGTCCCAAACGTCAACCGGGCGTTTTTGCTGCGGTCGGTGTCATGCTGCACGAGTCGTCTTGCGGCAAGGCGGCCCGCCAACGTTCAGCGAATCGAAAGTGTTCCCGAAAAATCCAGTCCGATCAGTCCGCAAGTCGAGAAACGACGACCTCTCGCGTGTTCCTCAGAATGGTGTAGAGCACGCGCGGATCGCTCGGATCCCAGGCGATGCCCTGGCCCTCCGCAGCCACGGAAAGCACCTCGACGAACTCGAGTGCTGCGCCGGCTCTCGGGATACGTAGCACGTAGAGTTCCGCCTCGTCGTGGCCCGTGGCGTAGAGCAGACCGTCCGGACCGAATGTGGTTCCGGAGTTGCTCCGCGTGCCAAAATACTCGATCGCTTTGGCGGGAAACCCGTATCCCCCGACACGGCGCCACTGGTCGTCGTAGAGCGCGATTTCAGTCCACCCGGTTCCGCGGCCGGGGATGCCGCCGCGCCCCTCGTAGTTTCCGAATCCGACCCACCAGAGTCCGTCGCGCCGATCGATCCAGGTCGCCGAACCGGACAGCATTCCAAAGCTGTGAGATCCGACGTGCTCGAGGGTTTCGGTGTCGAAGATCTCGATCGAACTCAGCATCGGGACGCCGGGATAGTTGGAATTCGCACAGTAGAGTTGGCCGTCGAGCACGATGCCGCTGTTCAGGTGGTGGATCCCGCCGCCGTCCGGTTCCAGATACCCGCCAACGCGCTCACCCGTGCGCTTGTCGTATTTGCCGATCGCGCGGTTGTCGATCGCGTAGAAGTGATTTGCATCGACTGCAACTGCCTGACGTGCTTCGGCTGCCTTGAAGCGCCGCAGTTCCTGCAGGCCGCGGGTGGGTGAATCCGCATGCGAAGCCGCACAGATGACGAGCGCAAGCACCGCGAGCAAAGCCAGAAGACGAACTGCGTTTGACACCTCGTTACCGTAGCGCCGCCTCACGCGTCCCGGGAGCCCGGGTGCCGGCAGAGAGGGGTTCTGAATCACGAAGATCACCCTCTCGAGCCGATGGGTGGCTTGCCCAAGTCGTGCAACCTGTGCCTATAATCGGCGGGGATCCACCCACTCGCGCGGCCGAGCAGGGGTAGGGGTCGACCCGACCTGCTCGGTTCCGGGAGGATGGAGATCGACTCGACTGGCTCGCCGAGAAGAGGAGGGGGCGGTGTTCTCAAGATCCTGGTTGGCGTTTTTCGTCGCGATCGCCATTTCACTCGCAATTGGTTGGTGGGTCTCCGGCCCACTGATCTACAAGACCGCGATCGGTCTCAGCGAGACCGCCTTCCCAGCCGGTGCGCAGCTGCAGGAACTCTTCAATCGGGTGGCGCCCGACCTCGCCTGGGCGGGGCCGGGACTCGCGCTGGCCGTGCTCATTTCGCTCGCAGTCGGCATCGCGGCATTTCTGCTGGTTCGGGCCGCGAGGCGATCCCAGGTCGCGTCCATGGACCGGAGCCGCCGGCGTTTCGTGACCGGCTTTGGTTTCGGGGCGG
>JAHEEJ010000043.1 GCA_024640705.1 Deltaproteobacteria bacterium | reverse complement strand
GGGCGTCCGCGGCCGCAACAGCGACAACAGCCGACTGCGCAGCGTCCTCGGCTGGGTGCCGCAGACCAGCCTGGAGCGCGGCATCGAGATCACCTACCGCTGGATCCGCGCGCAGTTGGAGTCGCGCGGAGACGCCACCCGGTAGTCGATTCGCCCCCACGCCTTCACCCGCCAGCCCGTGGCGATTCGCAGCTTTGGCTCAGGATTTGCCGGTTCGTGGACGATGAGATCGCTGGAGGGGTCCCACTCATCGTCGAGTTCCGCGATTGCCGCGGGGCCGATTCTCCAGCACCTGCGAGATCGCCATGTCCGCTGAGTCGCCTGAGGTCGAACTGCTGATCGCCCCACCCGAGGGTTGGTGCGCGATCGACTTCAAGGAGTTGTGGGCGTATCGGGAGTTGTTCGGATTCCTGGTGTGGCGCGACGTGTCCGTGCGCTACAAGCAATCGGTTCTCGGGGCTCTCTGGGCGCTGCTGACTCCGCTGATCACGATGGTGATCTTCACCATCATCTTCGGCAAGGTCGCGAAGATTCCCACGGATGGGATTCCGTATCCGATCTTCTCCTACGCCGGCCTGCTGCCCTGGCTGTTCTTCTCCCAGTCGTTGCAGAAGGCGACCCTCAGCATGGTTGCCGAGCGAAACCTGCTCACGAAGATCTACTTCCCCCGTTTGATCGTCCCGATGGCCGCTACGCTCGCGCCTCTCGTCGATCTATTGATCGCATCATCGGTCTTGTTCGCGATGATGTTCTATTACCACTTCGTACCGACCGTCCACAGCCTCTATCTGCTGCCGCTTTGTGTGCTCTGGGCCTGGGTGACTGCTGTCGGTGTCGGATCCTGGCTCTCGGCTCTCAACGTCTATTTCCGCGACGTCGGTCAGCTGATTCCGTTCGTCGTTCAGGTCTGGATGTACGCATCGCCCGTCGTCTACCCAGCATCGCTGGTTCCCCCGGGCTTTCAGTGGTTGTACGCGCTCAATCCCATGACGGGCGTGATCGAGGGATTCCGCTGGGCGCTGCTCTCGCACGGCAATCCTCCCGGGCTGATCTTTTTCGTGTCGGCGATGGTCTCCGTGGTGCTCTTCGTAACGGGGGGGCTCTTCTTCAAGCGAATGGAACGCTCCTTCGCGGATGTGGTCTAGATGATTCAGGTCGAGGGCATCGGGAAGCGTTACCAGCTGGGGCAGAGCATCCGGCACGACACGTTGCGAGACGCGATCATGCACTGCGCCCGGATCAAGAAAGCTGGCGCAAAGGCGGCCGAAAGCCGCGACGAAGAGCACTTCTGGGCACTCAGGGACGTTTCGTTCGGCGTCGGGGAAGGCGAAGTGGTCGGAATCATCGGCCGAAATGGGGCCGGCAAGAGCACGCTCCTGAAGGTTCTCTCGCGCATCACGCCGCCCACCGAAGGTCGGATTCGGCTCCGCGGGCGCGTTGCAAGCCTGCTCGAAGTTGGCACCGGTTTCCACCCAGAACTCTCGGGCAGAGAAAACATCTACATGAATGGCGCAATCCTCGGGATGACGCGGCAGGAGATCCGATCGAGGTTCGACGAGATCGTGAGCTTTGCGGAGGTGGAGAAATTCCTGGACACACCGGTCAAACGCTACTCGTCGGGTATGTACGTGCGGCTCGCCTTTGCAGTTGCTGCACATCTGGAGCCCGAAATCCTGCTTGTCGATGAGGTGTTGGCTGTCGGAGATTCCGTCTTCCAGAAAAAGTGCCTTGGCAAGATCGCTGAAGTTGCCACGGGTGGACGGACGGTTCTCTTCGTGAGCCACAACATGGCGGCCGTGCAGAACCTCACTTCCCGGTCGATTCTGCTCGCAGATGGCCAGCTGATTGCGGATGAAGAAACAGGCCGAGTCGTGGCCAGCTATCTCGCATCCGGGAATCAGCGAGCAGCAGCAGAGGATCTATCCACCCGTGACGCTCGATTCCGCATCGAATCGATTTGCTTCAACGAAGCCGCGCAAGAGCCCGGCTTCGACAAGCCAATGCGCTTCGATCTCTCGTTGTCTCTCGAGCATCGGGCCGAAACGATCAGTATCGGGCTCGGGATCTACAATTCGCTGGGAGTTCGTCTCTTGACCTCTCGAAGCGTCGTTGACGGTCTGGAATCGGGCAACTCCAAGATTTCGATTCGTATTCCGGAGCATCATCTCCCGCCCGGCGACTACTCGTTGGCATTGGGAATCTTCCGGGGAATCGAAACGATCTATTTTGCTGAAAATGTCCTGAACTTCTCACTGTCGGACGTGGGCGTAAGCGATCCACTGCTTCAGCCGTACCTCGTCAAGCAGCGCGATCAGATCGGAGCGTTCATTCCGGGAATCTGGGAGAAGATTTGAACGCCATGCGATATCGATTTGCCTTCGGTCTTGGACGGAGCGGAACGACGCTGCTGGGCAGACTGCTGGCGCTCACGTCTTCCCCGACCCGGTTCGTGAGTGAGCTCTGTCCGGGAATCGCAGATCGGAT
This sequence comes from Deltaproteobacteria bacterium, assembly GCA_024640705.1. Lineage (GTDB taxonomy): Bacteria > Myxococcota_A > UBA9160 > UBA9160 > SMWR01 > JACZVU01. The sequence goes on along the minus strand of JAHEEJ010000043.1, from coordinate 13,310 downwards.
CCCCAATCCCGTATTCATGGTCGAGCCCGGAGATGCACCGACAATTGAAAGTGTTCGAAATGCCGTGATTGATCTGGGTGCAGGTAAGTCCCCTTTCTCGGAAGAGCAGGCCTTTCGAATCGAGCGGAACGATCCGGATGCCGATGTACTCCTGATCAAGGAAATCCATTCTCTCCTCGCGTATCGCGAAATCGTCGCTGGATTGGAGGATTGGAAGGCTGTCGTCATTCTGCGTGACGTCTCACGTACGCTGGACAGCTATTTCTTCGGTCACTCGCCCGCGGTGCGCCGTTATCTGGTAGAGGAATACAAATTCATCACTGAACGCATCGTCAACGGGCGTTGCGATGCCCTGATGAGCCGCGCCATGGCGGCGCTGGCTCCGTCGGTTGCAAGGTACTTTCGGCGACCACGCATATTTACCAACGAGTTGATGCGCCAGGCTGCAGCGACGGATTTCATCTGCCATTTCCTCGAGCAATGGACTGGCGAGGACGATCGGATGACCCTGGTCCGTTTCGAAAACCTGTGTCGCGACCCGCTCTCGGAAATGCTTCGGTTGCTGGAATTTCTGGAATTGGAGCACGACGATCAAACCCTCGAAGGAATTCAGCAGATGACATCCGGAAGCAGTCATGAGTATTACGCCACCGACAAGGACAGCGGGATGATTCTTCGTCAGCCGTATAAATTCCTTGGGGATCGAGAGCTGAATCGTTTAAAAGCGTTTCTGGGGAACTCTTGATCGCAGTCAATCGGTCCAGACTGGCATTTAGGTAGACATGTTTGACTTCATCAGGAAAAAGAAAACAAGTACTGATTCGAAGGTGAGCTTCTCGCAATGCGGTGAAGATCGGATCATCCAATTTCTGTTCGACGCGCTGGGGATTCAGCAATATCGATACTTCGATGTTGGAGCGCATCACCCACGCCGCTCGAGCAATACGTATCTGTTCTATACGTTGGGCGGGAGTGGAGTCCTGATCGAGCCGAACCCTGTTTGGGCCGCCCTGATCGCCCGGGAGCGCCCGCGCGATCTCTGCCTGAATGTTGGTTTGGCGGGCCAGTCTCGCTCAGAGGTTCCTTTCTACGTGATGAGTTCGGACACGCTTTGCACATTCTCGAAGCGCGAGGCGGAACGCATGGTTTCCGAATGCGGTGAAGAGATTTCGGAAGTTCGATATCTCGAGGTATTGGCACCCGAGTCGGTTCTATCGGCCCACTTCAGTGACGGCATGAACCTGGTCTCTCTGGATGTCGAAGGGTTGGAGTTGGAGATTCTGGCGGCCTTCGATCTGCAGCGATACCGGCCAGAGGTCTTTTGTATCGAGACGATTTCCTACGCAATTGATGGCAGCGGCGTGAAGTCGAGTGAGATTGTCCAATTCATGACTGAAAATGGTTATATGGTTTTTGCAGATACCTATATCAACACGATATTTGTCGACCGATCCCGCTGGGAGAGTTTGGGCCAATGACGGGCCTTCTCGCTGATCGCAGCCATTGCCCGGTTGACTGCGGAGGATCATCTGCTGATCGCTCACGCGAACGCGTCGCCTTCGCTCGTCGAGAGGGCTGCCATGCGATTTGCCTCCGGATGCTGGATGTTTCAGCGGACGCGATCGAAATCCAGATGAGTTGCACTGCTTCGGATATCACGTTGATGCAGGAAGCGCTTCGCGTGAGTGAGAAATGATCATCAGCCGACTGGTGGGTGGACTGGGCAATCAGATGTTCCAGTACGCCGCGGGTTTGCGGTTGGCGTCTGCGAGAAACACCCAGCTCAAGCTGGACTTGTCGGCGTTCGAGGATCGAACCATCCGAACGCCGCGCTGCTACGAGCTGGGCGCTTTTGCGGTCACTGCGGAGTTGGCGGACCCCGAAGAGATCGCTGCACTCGTTGAGCGCGGCGATCGATTGCTCGGCCGGCTGGCTGCGCGTTGGTCTCACGGCCGCTTCAGTTCGCCAGCCTTGGAGCGAGCATTTCATTTCGATCCCGGTGTGCTCTCGCTTGCTGATGGAGTGGTTCTCCGCGGCTACTGGCAGAGTGAACGATATTTCGCGGATGCGGCTGACCAGGTACGTCGGGAGTTTTGTTGGAAGCGAGATCCTGCAGGGAAGAATGCGGCGATGATTGCCGACATCACCAACTGTAACTCGGTGAGCCTCCATGTGCGGCGCGGAGACTATCTGACGAATCCAGATGCCCATGAAATGCACGGAGTCTGCTCGATCGACTACTACCAACGCGCGGTGGCCTATATCGTGGATCGGGTTTCGGATCCGACTTTCTTCCTCTTCAGTGACGAGCCCGATTGGGTTCGCGAAAATCTGGACCTTCGCGCCTCCGTTCGGTTGGTGGATCACAACGGGCCCGATGCTGGTTCGGAGGACCTCCGCTTGATGAGTCGGTGCTCCCATCACATCATCGCAAACAGTACGTTCAGCTGGTGGGGGGCGTGGCTCAATCCCAATTCCGACAAGATCGTCGTCGCTCCGAAACAGTGGTTCGCAGATGATTCACTGGATACATCCGACCTGCTTCCGGCGAGCTGGGTGAAATTGTGAGTGGTGAAAAAGAAACATCGCCGCTTCCGGTCACCGTGTTGATGCCCATCCACAATGGTGAAGCATTCGTCGCAGCTGCGATCGAGAGTGTTCTCGGGCAGACCTTCCGGGATTTCGAATTCCTGATCATCGACGACGGTTCTACCGACGGGAGCGTGGAGATCATCGCGGGATACACCGACTCCCGGATTCGACTCATCCGCAACGAACACCAGATCGGACAGATACGAACGCTCAACCGCGGCCTTGAATTGGCACACGGCGAATTCATCGCCCGGATGGACGCTGATGACATCAGCCTACCCGAGCGATTGGAGCGACAGGTGGGATTCATGGAAGCATATCCGGATGTTGGAGCCTGTGGGACCTGGGTGGCCACGCTGGGCGATCGAGAGGGTGAGGTATGGAAATACCCCGAGAGCGCTGGAGATATTCGTTGTCGCTTGCTGTTCGACTCTGCGCTCGCGCATCCGAGTGTTTGCATGCGACGTCAGGCGTTTGCGCGCCATGCTCTCCTGTTCGATGAAGCGTATCCGCTGGCCGAGGATTATCAGTTGTGGCGAACGGCGAGCGCTGCATTTCCGCTCGCCAATATCGGTGAAGTCCTGGTTCGCTATCGGATTCACGCGGAAAGTGTGAGCCAACGTCGTTCTCAACAGCAGGAAGCGACGGTCAGGCGCATCCACGAGGAATCCCTGAACGATCTGGGCTTGACGCCATCCGAGAAAGAGCTGTTCGTCCATCGGTGGGTTGCGACGGGAGCGCCGGCTGGCGAGACCCTGCACCTGCGCGACGTCGGAGCCTGGTTGGAGAAACTTCTTCGCGCGAATGCGGAGCGCGGCGTCTATCCGCGAGATGACTTCGAGCGCCTGCTGGGTGTTTTCTGGCTGGCGGCCGCCTACCGCTCTGCGAGCTGCGGCCGTCTGGAGCCGGTCCGGTTTCTGCGTTCTCCGTTGGCCCGCCACGTCGGTTTCGATCAGAAGATCCGATGGGCCGCACACGCGGTGAAGCGGTCCACGGGTTTCGGTTCGCGAATCGCCGATTCGCCGGGCTGCTGAACACCCGGCCGCGCACCATCATCGGTGCGCAGATTTCGACTCAACCATCTGATTCAGAAAGATTAATCGGCATCGCACGATCCTCGCCGGCCGCGCCGCGGCCCAATCGGCGGCGGTCGCTGGCAGTTTCGATCTGCTTACCGGCACTTGGGCCTACCGGCTGCCTCAAGCAGAAACGCTCATCGACCGATTTTGAGGCGTGCGAGTGCCGCTTCCTTCTCCAGGTCTCGAGAGCTCAATTCGTTGATTGCGAAAGTCGACCTCAGCGCGATCCGTCGGATCCACATCGTCGTTGACACGATTCTCGTGTCGATCGGTTGGATCGGCGCCTACTGGCTGCGCTTTGCGTTGAACGAGACGCTCGGAGCGCAGATCAATCCCTTCGGCACCTACTTTGGTGCGCTTCCGTTGATCGTCGGCCCGTGGATGTTTTCCTGCTGGGCCTTCGGCATCTACCGCAGCAGCCGCGTGACGACCTTGATGGAGGAATTCCAGACTCTGATCCGGGGCGCGGCCCTGGGGTTGCTGGTGGTCGCGTCGATCAGCTTCTTCTTCAGGGAGTTGTATTTCGGCCGCTTCGTGGTGGTGGCGTGTGTCGGCCTCAATCTCGTCTTGCAGGGCATGAGCCGGATCGCATTTCACAAGCTCGAAGATCGGATGCGCCGCTCTGGAGAGCACGATGTGCCGGTGCTGATCGCGGGCACCGGAGTCTCGGCGATTCGTCTGCTCCAGAAACTTCAAGATCACCCGGAGATCGGTTATCAGGTGGTCGGCTTCGTCGATGATTCCAATGAGAAAGAGCGGAAGGATGTCGCCAACCGCCCGGTACTCGGGCATATCAACGACCTTCGCGAAATTGCAATCGCGCAGAGCGTGCGAGAAGTGTTCGTCGCGATGCCGTCTTTGAGTCACACCCGGATGCTTTCGATCGTGCTCGATTGCGAAGATCTGGGGATGACCTTCCGCGTCGTGACCAATCTATTCGAAGTGCTCACGGCCGGGACCCCGATCGACCTCGTCGACGATCTTCCGCTGGTCCGCCTGGGTCGCCACCAGGCCCACCCATTTTACGAGCCCGTCAAGCGCGTGCTCGATGTGGTCGGAGCCAGCATCGGCTTGATGCTGCTCGGCCCGGTGATGTTGTGGTGCGCACGGAGAATCATTCGCGAGAGCCCGGGGTCGGCGATCTTCCGGCAGGAGCGGGTGGGTCGCGGCGGAAAGATCTTCCAGATCCAGAAATTCCGGACCATGTATTCCGATGTCGAGCGCTATGCGGTTGCGCCAAAGGACGGATCCGATCCGCGGATTACGCCCTTTGGACGCTTCTTGAGAATCACGAGCCTCGACGAACTGCCGCAGCTGTTCAACGTGCTCAAAGGCGAGATGTCACTCGTCGGCCCTCGACCCGAGATGCCTTTCATCGTCGAGTCTTATGACGAGTGGCAGCGCCGACGGCTGGCTGTCAAACCCGGCATTACCGGGCTCTGGCAGATCCTCGGCCGCAAGGATCTCCCGATGCACGAGAACCTTCAATACGACTTCTACTACATCCGCAATCGATCGCTGGCTCAGGACCTGTCGATCCTGCTGCGCACCGTCGGCGCGGTCCTGTCTCGGCGCGGCGCATTTTGAAATGGGCGTCGATGTCTCCATCTGCATCGCCACCTACCGACGCCCCGAGCATCTTTCGCGCCTGCTCGACAGCCTCGATCGGTTGAAAATTCCGATCGGTACCGAGGTCGAGATCATCGTCGTCGACAATGATCGCGGGGAGAGCGCGGCATCCGTCGCGCAATCGCGATCGGGTTCGATCGGGCCGATACGCTACTGCGTCGAACCGCGCCAGAATATTGCGCTCGCCCGCAATCGGGCCCTGTCCCAGGCGTCTGGCGAGTGGGTCTTGTTCATCGACGACGACGAGGTCGCAGACGAAAACTGGATCGCGGAATATCTGAAGCTGGCCGAACGCGAGGCGTGTGACGGCGCTTTCGGCCCCGTGCTGGTTCGACTCGAAGAGGTCGTGACGCCCTGGCTCGACGTCGAAACCTTCTACGCCCGGCGCCGTCACCCAACGGGTGAGCGGTTGGCCGCGGGCGATCTGTATACGAGCAACGCATTGGTGCGCCGACGTCTATTCGACGAACGCAGTTTCGATCCAGCCTACGGCCTCACCGGTGGTTCGGACTCGGAACTCTTTGGGTGCATGTTGCGCTCGGGCGCGCGCTTTCTCTGGTGCGACGAAGCGCTTGTCGTCGAGTTCATCCCTCCAGAGCGCCATCGCTTCGGTTGGCTCGCTCAACGCGCGTTTCGGGGTGGCCTCGTCTACACGCGCCTGGCTCGGTCGGTGGCCCGAGGCGGGAGTTTCGGCCGCGCCATTCGCGTTCTGGCTCAATTGTGTGGTCTCGCGCTGCTGGCTCCGCTGGCCGCATTCGGCGGCCGGAGCGCGCTGGCACGCGTCACGCTGCGCATCTGCACCCAGGCCGGCCACCTCTGGGCCCTGATGGGGCAATCCTACGAGGAGTACGGAGCCGGGTTTTCTACGGGTCGATGAATCCGGTCAGATGCCGGGGGCCCTGGAGTCTCGTCAGGATGGGCCTCGCGCTTTTCTTCGCCAGCCGCTTGCAGGTCGCAAGGGAAAGGGCCTTCGCGCTTCGCGGATAGAGCGCTTCGATGTATTCGTAGCCGATGTCGCGGAAGCCGGCTTTCTTGACCGCGAGCCGCAGCGATTTCTCCGTGAAGAACTGAACGTGTTGGGGCGTATCGTACGCGTTCGTGGATCGGCTTCCGTTCCTGAGTTCTCCGCAAGGCGTGGTCAGGAAGATTCGCCCTTCGAGACCGAGGTGTTTCCTCAGTTGCTCCAGGAAGCCGACCGGATCGGGCACGTGCTCGATCACTTCGATCAGCAGCACGGCGTCGAAGGAGCGATTCGACGAGATCGAATCCAGATTCGCTGCGACCGCAACGCCCTGTCTGCCGAGCTGATTTCTGAGGGATTCGCTTTCTTCCACGCAGAGTATCTCGATTCCCGGAAGCCTCTCTTTCAGGCTGCGCGCCAGGTGGCCGGATCCCGCTCCAACATCGAGAAGCTTCGAGCCTCGCGTCACGAATCGCCTGTCTTCCCAGAAGGTGACGAGCCGTTCGTTCCGCTCTGCGTATGTCGACTCCATGGCTTCGGTTTGGGTCGCGTGCATGACGCCGTGGTTCGAATCGACATCCACCGCGAACAGGTGGCCACACTGTGCGTTTTCGCACTGATGAACTGTGACGAAACGGCTGTCAAAAGACCAATGACTATGCGATGCGCAGATCGGGCAGGAAACGCGCCGAGCGTGGCTCGAATGGTCAGATTCACGAGATCTCGCAGCCATCTGACTCACGATCCCAGTGCCTTCATCAGGCCCGCCACGAAGTTTCGAGTCATACCCTCAATCGTGTATTGCTTGCCGTCTTTCAATGCGTTTCGCTTGATCGCCGCCAGGTCATCGGACTGGATCAGTTCCGATACGGCAGCTGCAAACGCGGCTTCGGTCGGTTCGCTCATGATCCCGTTGACGCCGTTCTTTAGATACGCAATTTCCGGGCTGTGGATTCGGCAATCGGTAGTCGCGAAAGGAATGCCTACGGCGAATGCATCCAGGATCGACAACCCGGTCATACCCGGATTCAGGAAAACATCTGCCTGCGCGAGGTAATGCACTCTTTCGATCCCGTGTACGGCGCCGACCCATCTGCACCACGAGCTGCTCTCGCAAAAGTCCCGAACGCGATCGGCTTCCGATCCATCTCCAATGATGATCATCCTGAAATCAGGATGCCGGCGGTGGATGATCTCCAGGCTCTTCAACAAGAATGGGACCCACTTCAATCGAGTCAGTCGAGCACAGAAGACCCCGACCCGGTGACTGTCTCGGCGGCTCTCGCCAAAAAGCTCGTCGAAATGCTTCGCGATCTCCTTTTCGGACAGGGATCGATGCACTTCCTGCAGCTCCTGGATGTCGATGGAATTCTGGACGACCGTGATCTTGTCGGCCGGGAAACCGCAATCCCGGACGGTCTGGGCCGACAAATCGGTATACGCGAACCAATGATCCACCTTGCTGGTCCAGAATTTCTTCCACGCATCGCGCAGCGGCTGCGGCTTCTTTCGATTGAATTGAGCCCCGTGTCCCCAAAATGCCAACTTCCAGCGCGCGATTCCCAGCATTCGCATGGCGATGAGGGGGTAGATATAGAGCGCTGCACTGGCTTGTTCGATGATCACGATATCGGCGCGTCGTGCAGCGTTCAAAGCGCCTCGGAGCCAATACGCTTTAGCCGAAATTCTCTGGTTGCGCGTTTTTCGAATGAACGGAAGTTCGTCTCGTGCATCGATGAGACCTTCGTGTGGCCACGGTTGACCGGCGAGAATCTCCAGCCTGCAATCTCGATCGCCTAGCGAACGATCCAGTGAAAGGAAAAAGGGAATCCGATAATCAGGTACCACCCGCTGAAGTACGGATACTCTCATCTCAGTTGGCCGAGTAGAAGGCCAGGGGGGCGAGCCCCGGCGGTTCTTCCAATGCCAGTACCAGAATCCCGCCCGGCACATCTTCCGGAAATTCGGCCACGTGCTCGCCGGACGCGAGCTGGATGACTTCTCCCGCAGCGAGGGTCTGGCCGTCCAGCCTGATCGTCTGGGGTCCGGCGATCGGCAGCCATCGATACGCTCCCGGCGCGACGAGTTCGAACACGCTGCTGGATCCGCTGCGCCCTTCGAGCCGTCTCCCCGCTACGAAGACCGATGCGCGATAAGGCTGATAGTTGTCTGCCCAGAATCGTCGGACCTCGACGGGAAACTGGTTGAGGCGAAAGGACTCGACGATGAAGACGATGGATTCGTCTCGAAACTGCTGGATCAGGTGCGAGCGATTTGGCTCGGAGCCGGGTGTTCCGAATCTTCGGTAGATGTCGGCCGAGAAGAAATGCTGGAGCGGTTGGCCGTTCCCGCGGCAGAAGAGGGCGCTTTCGGGCTGGAATCCTGCATCGCTGAGCTGGAAGTTGCTGTCGATGAAGTCGAAACTGTCGCGCTGAACCTTCTGCGTGTCGTTCAGCATGACGGCCATCTCGAGCACGCCCGGGCCCGCCAGCGCCAGCCAGAATCCCGCGATGGCCAGGCGCCTGGTATGCCTGATGTCCGGCACGAGATCGCAGATGGTTTGGCGCGCCAGCGCGAAGGCGAGGGCGGGAAACAGACCCAACGTCATCCAGAAATAGGAGAAGGCCGCTGCGTGGAAAGATCCCACCGCGGCGCCGAGGATCAGGATCGACCAGGCGAGCGTCAGCGCCGGCCGCAGGGGCTCTCGTCGGCGCCATGCGGCAAGCGTCGCCGCCGCAAGGGCTCCGAGGAGAATGAAGTGCGGAACCAGGGTCGGGAGCAGTGCGCGGTATTGGGACCAGCCGATGGTCTTGCGATAGAGGTCGAAGGACGACAAACCGTTGCGCACGACACTCGCCGACAGGACCGTGTGGTTCGGCGCAACCGCGATCTCTCGCGGTGGTGCCTGGTAGAACGCGAGAACGCAGGCCGCAAAACCGAGCGCGCAGAGGCCAGTGCGAAGCGCTTCGCGCCGGAACCGGATTCGCTTGCCGAAGCCGACCTGGGCGAGTGCAAGCAGTCCGACCAGCGCCGCTACATAGATCAGTTTCTGTGAGGAAAGAAAGCCGATCCCGAGCAGAATCCCTGCGGCGAGGGCGAGGATGGGTTTGCGTTTCGAGGCCAGCACGGCGACGCCGCCCCAGACACCTCCCGCAAGCGCAATCTGATCCGTTCGGACCTGGATCGACCACTCGAGAAACGCCGGAACCAATGCCAACAGGCCGACCGCGAGCAGCGCATCTGCGAGGCGTCGTTCCCGCTCTGGTTTCAGCTGCCAGGCGAGAACTCCCACTCCAACGAGGTACGCGAGCGTGACGAAGACCCAGAGCAGTCGCGCTCGCTGGAGGACTTCGATTTCATCGTCGCAATCCGCAACGAGCGGGAGCACCACGAGCTGTGCGAGTCCGGGCCGGCCGCCGCCGTTGAGCACACCCGTTTCATGCGTGATCGAGGCGTTTTCGAACAGCCCGAACTCGTCCCAATTGCCCGCTGCGCTGTACACCGCGGCGATGCGAAGCGCGGCGAAAGCCGCGACAGCGAGCCCTAGCGCCCACAGGCCGAGGCCGTGCCGCCGGTTCTTCCCCCCCGATTCCATGGGGTTCAGATCGGGCTTCGAAACCCGGGGCTTGAGTGCTGAAAACCCACGAATCGGTGCGGCTTGGCACGCAATCTTGCGCATTCCCGCCATCCGGCCGCCTGGGGGTGGCTGACGGGCGAAATCGGCTCCGGTTCAAAAGGCGATTTCGCTGCGAAACCGCGGACCTGCTGGGCGAGGGTGTGTTGGAGCGCGTGGGTCGGGCCCCGGTTGCCGTTATATTGCCGATCCATGCTGACAGCGATTCTCTGCGCGCTCGCCCTGGGTTACGCGGTCTTGCGGGTGGCGATCGGCTACCCGGACCCGCGCCGGCACTACCACCGACTGGGTCGTGGAGAGGTGGCGCTCATCTCGAGCGCGGCCGAGGCGATGTACCCGGCCGGCGGCCCGATTCCGAGCTCCGGTCTCGACGCCGATCTCCCCGATTACCTCGAGCGCTTGATGACGGCTTCGCGCCTACAGACCCGGATCCTGTTGCACCTGCTTTTCTTTCTCGTCGAGCACGGGACGCTGTTGTTCCCCACTCCCGGGCGGGGCGGAATGCGCCGTTTTTCATCCCAGGACATCGAACAGCGGGTAGCGGCACTCGACGGTTGGGCGGAGAGCACGCTGTTCGTCCGCCGCCTCGTGTTCACGAGCCTGCGCGCCGTGTTGACGATGGGATATTTCGCGTACCCACCCGTGGTTCGAAGGCTCGGCCTCGCCCCGCTGGCGATCGAATCTCCGATCTGCGAGGCCGATCTCCTCTACCCGCGAATCGGCGAGAAGCCCGAGTCCATTGGCATGACCGCTGCGGACCTGACGCCGCCGAGTGAAGGGATCCCCCTCCCGCAGGACGGGCCGCTGCACCCGGGATTCGCCGAGCCGGGAGCGTGAGCTCAGTGGAACCCGGACAGCTTCGCGTATTTGCCCAGTACGACCGCGACCTCACGCTGGAGGCCGACGCGGTCGTGGTGGGCTCGGGTCCGGCCGGTGCGGTGGTCGCCAAGGAGCTCACCGACGCCGGCAAGAGTGTCGTGTTGGTCGAGGAGGGGCCGCCCTTCGTGCCCGCCGAGTATGAATTCGACGGTGGGCTTTCGATGGCGCGCACCATGCGAGAGGGTGGCCTGCGCACGACGAGCGGCACCGTCATGCCCACCATGCAGGCGGTCGCGCTCGGCGGCGGTTCCCTGGTGAACTCGGCGATCTGCAATCGCGCACCCGCGTTCATTCTCGATCGCTGGTGCAGCGACTTCGAACTCGAGCGCACCACGCGCGCCGACCTCGACCCCCACTACGAAGCGGTCGCCAAGTTCCTGGGCATCGCGGTAACACCCGAAAATGTACTTGGTCGACGGAACCTGTTGTTTCGCGATGGCTGCGACGCGCTCGGATATCACTGCGAGCCGATGTATCGCAATGTCCGCGGGTGCCGAGGCAGCGGCGAGTGTTTCACGGGATGTCGCAGCCGAGCCAAGCAATCGATGGACATCAGTTACATCCCCGCCGCCCTGCGCGGGGGTGCTCGGGTGCTCACTTCCGTTCGGATCGAACGCGTGCTGGCCGAGAGATGGCGCGCGACCGGTGTCGCCGGTCGGGTGGTGACGCCCTTTACCGGCCGCCCCAGTCATCAGGTACGGATTCACGCGAAGTTGGTCGTGCTGGCCGCCGGTTGTACGGCGACGCCGGTGTTGCTTCAGAAGAGCGGCAATCTCGCGAATCGATCCGGCCAGGTCGGGGAGAACCTGCAGTTCCATCCCGGTGTCGCGATCATGGGCATTTTCCCGGAACTCGTGAACCCCCGGTTCGGCGCGACACAGGGATACCAGTCACGCCATTTCCTGCGCGAGGGATTCAAGCTGGAAACGCTCTGGGCGCCGCCTGCGATCACCGCGGTTCGGTTGCCGGGTTCGGGGATGGCATTGAAGAACCGCCTCGCCGACATCCCGTATTCGGCGATCTGGGATGGCATCGCGGTCTGCAATCGCTCGATCGGACGCGTCCGGGTAAGGCGGCGGTCGATGGATCCGATCCTCAGCTGGAAACTGCATCCGGCGGACGTGTCGGTGCTGGCCCAGGCGCTGTGGGTTCTCTCCCAGATCTTCTTCGCGGCCGGTGCGCGCACCATCGTTCCCGGGGTCCACGGAATCGCTCCCGAATTGCACTCGCTCGAGGAGGCGGAAGTTCTCCGCGATCGACCGATTCGGGCGACGGATCTCGTGCTCGCCGGCAACCATGTCTTCTGCACCACGCGAATGCACGGCGACGCGAGGCTCGGCGTGGTCGACGAGATGGGCCGCTGCCATGACTTCGAGAACCTCTACATCGCCGACACGGGCATCTTCCCCCAGTGTCCGGCCGTGAACCCGATGTGGACGGGAATGGCGCTCGCCCACCGCTCCGCCCAACAAATCGCCCAGCAGATCTGATTTTCCCCGCGGGGAGCTTCATCTCCGCTGCCGGCACGCCGATATCCCAGAAGGCACCGCGCTTCGCGTTGGGGGTATTCGGCAATGAAGTCAGCACTCGCATTCGTCTTTGCAATCGGACTTCTGGTTCCGGGGGTTGCGGCTTCCGATCCCTCGGACTGCGGCCGACTGATGTACCAGATCACCCACTACGAGGACATGGTGGGGCGAGCCGAGGCACTGGGTCGGGACGACTGGGCGGCGAAAACCCAGCGTCACGTCGATCTTCTCGAAACGCGCCTCGCCGATCGTTGTCCGGCCTTCTCGGCGCGCGACGAACAACAAGAAGCGGCCCGCCAGATGGCTTTGCTGCTGAAGATGGCGGCGACCGCGGCGGCGAAGTTCTTCACCATGGGTATGTACTAGCGCGGGTCGACCATCGGATGCGGGATTGTCACTTTATCTGGTACTCCCACTATTAGCCTGCATCTCCACTTCGATCCTCGCGACGATCGTCCGCTGCAGAGGGCCGAGGGATCGATCCAGCCGTGACGCCGCCCTGCTGTTAGGCGGCGTTTCATTCTGGGCAGCCTGTGAAGTGCTCTCGAACAGCCGCAGCGATCCCGATCTCGCGCTCGTTTACGCGAAGGCGTCCGCGCTCGGCTGGGCTTTCATCGGGCCGCTAGGGGTTGGGCTCGCGCTGGCGGTCACCGGCGAAGCCGTTCCCCGGATCCGCCGAGCCATGCCAGTGCTGATCGCCGCCGGTGGATTGTTCTTGCTGCTCGACTGGTTTACCCCCTGGTTCCACACGGGTGTCGTACACACCGATTGGGGGTGGGGTTACGAACTCGGCCCCGCGTTCGTGCTCTTCCACATCTACGCTTTGGTTTGTATGTGGTTTGCCTTCGAGATTGGCCAGCAGGCCTGTCTGAAAATGAATACGCAAAGAGAGCGACATCGCGCGTACTGGATGGGAGCCGGAATCCTGGGCTCCTTCGCGCTCGCGGGATTTACAGACGGGCTACTCCCCCTGTTCGGGGTGCAGACGCTTCACATCGGAGCAATCG
>JAHEEJ010000324.1 GCA_024640705.1 Deltaproteobacteria bacterium | reverse complement strand
CGCCTGCGGCGTCGACGCGATCAATCTCGACATGCCGGACAGCGTGCGCGAAGTCGAGGTCGGCGCGGTGATTCTGGCGCCCGGCTTCGAGGCGTACCGCGCTGAACTCTCCGAAGAGTACGGTCTGGGGCGCTATCCGAACGTGATCACCTCGCTCCAGTACGAGCGCCTGCTCAGCGCCTCGGGCCCGACCGCCGGGCACGTCCGGCGCCCTTCGGACGGAGCGACGCCGAAGAAGATCGCCTTCCTGCAGTGCGTCGGGTCCCGCGACGCCTCGCACGATTACTGCTCGACCGTCTGCTGCATGTACGCCGCCAAGCAGGCCGTCATGACCCTCGAGCACGAGCCCGACACCCAGATCCACGTGTTCATGATGGACATGCGCGCCTTCGGCAAGAACTTCGAGAGCTACTACCAGCGGGCTCGCGAGAAGGACGGCATCGAGTACACGCGCTGCCGCATCTCGGGACTGAAGGAAAGTCACGCGAGTGGGAACCTCGCGCTCCAATACGTGGTGAGCACTGCGGCGCCGGCTGCGGACGCACCGTTGCAGATCTCGGGCGGCTCGCGCGTGCGCGAAGAAGAATTCGACATGGTGGTGCTCTCGGTCGGCATGGAGATCTCGGAAAGCGTCAAGAATCTGGGCCATCGGCTCGGCGTGCAGCTCGACGAGCACGGGTTCTGCAACACCGTGCAGTTCGATCCCCTGCAGACCAGCCGGCGCGGCATCTACGCGATCGGTCCCTTCCGCGAGCCGCGCGACATCTCCGAGTCGATCGTCGAGGCCAGCGGAGCGGCGGCTGCAGCGGGGGGCCTGCTGACGCGATCACGCGATTCGCTGACGAAGGAGACCGTCTTCCCGCCGGAGCGCGACATCAGCGGAGAAGAACCGCGCACGGCCGTATTCGTGTGCCGCTGCGGATCCAACATCGGCGGCTATCTCGACGTCACGAAGGTGGCCGATTACGCCAAGCACCTGCCCGGAGTGATCCACTCCGAGGAGAAGATCTACGCCTGCTCGCAGGACTCGATCGCGCACATCGCCGAAACGGTGAAGGAGCTCGGTGCAAACCGCGTCGTCGTGGCGAGCTGCACACCGCTCACCCACGCGCCGCTGTTCGAGAGCAGCATCCGGAATGCCGGCCTCAACCCGCATCTCTTCGAAATGGCCAACATCCGCAACCAGTGTTCCTGGGTGCACGGCCAGGACTGGGATGGGGCGACCGCGAAGGCCAAAGACCTGGTGCGCATGGCCGCCGCGCGCAGCAGCGAACTCGAGCCGCTCACCACGGCGGAAATGCCCATGACCAAGTCGGCGCTGGTGGTCGGCGGTGGCGTCGCCGGCATCAGCGCGGCGCTGTCCCTGGCCGAGCAGGGATTTCCCGTGGACCTGGTCGAGCAGACCGACCAACTCGGCGGAAACGTGCGCAACCTGCACTTCAGCATCGAGGAATTCGCGGATCAGGGAAGTCTTCCGCGCGAGGGTGCCGCGGCGTCGACCACCCCCCAGCAATTCCTGGCGGAGCTGATCGGCAAGATCGAGAATGAGCCGCTCATCACCCTCCACCTGGAGACGCGGCTCGCCTCCACGACCGGCTTCATGGGCAACTTCACCACGACGCTGGAACGAACACCGGCGGCTGGCGACGCCACCCGCTGCGAGGTGAAACACGGCGTTGCGATTCTGTGCACCGGCGGCGTCGAGTACCGCGGCGACGAGTACGGCTACGGAACCAACCCGAACATCGTCACCGGCCTCGAGTTCGAGGAGATCCTCGCCGAGCACGCCAGGCTGCCGAAAGAGCAGTGCAGCCGGCCGCTACCCAAGTCCATCGCGATGGTCCTGTGCGTGGGCCCGGCCGAACAATATTGCGGACGCATCTGCTGCTCGTCCGCACTCAAGAATGCCCTGGCGCTCAAGCGCCTCGATCCCGCGGCGCAGATCACGATCCTCTACCGCGAAATGCGTAGCTACGGTTTCAAGGAGCGGCTCCACACCCAGGCGCGAGATAGCGGCGTGGCCTTCGTCCACTACGACGAATTGAGCCGACCCGAAGTGCGGACACTGGATGCGTCGGACTCGGGCGATGCCGCCCTGGAAATCCGCGTCTGGGAAGAGGTTCTCGGCCGCGAGATCACGCTGCAACCCGACATGCTCGTGCTCAGCAATCCGGTCGTCCCGCCGCCGGCCGCGCAGGAGATGAACGAGCGGCTGAAGGTTCAGCTGGACGGCAACGGCTTCTTCCTGGAGGCACACGCGAAGCTGCGGCCGATCGACTTTGCCTCGGACGGACTCTTCATGGCGGGCCTGGCCCACTATCCGAAGTTCCTCGACGAGTCGATCGTGCAGGCGCAGGCGGCCGCGGCACGCGCCGCGACGCTGCTGGCCCACGACACGATCACCACCGGCGGGAAGGTCGCCTGCATCGATTCCTCGCTTTGCGTGGCCTGCCTCACCTGCGTGCGCACCTGCGCATACGGAGTTCCGCGGATCGATGGGGAACTCGTCGGAGTGGGCGGTATCGAAGGCGCGGCCAAGATCGAACCCGCGCTCTGCCAGGGCTGCGGGCTCTGCGCCGCTGCGTGTCCGGCCGGCGCGATCCAACTGATGCACTACACCGACGCACAGGTGATGTCGAAGGTCGACGCACTGATGCGCGAGGATCCGCCCGAGGAGATTCCGACGGCATGACGCAATCGCCCGAATTCGAACCCCAGATCGTGGCATTTTGCTGCCTGCACTGTGCCTACGCGGCGGCCGATCTCGCCGGAGGGTCGCGTTGCGGCTACCCGTCCTCGATCAAGATCGTCGCGGTGCCGTGCACCGGCCGCGTCGACTCCCTGCACCT
Source organism: Deltaproteobacteria bacterium (assembly GCA_024640705.1). GTDB lineage: Bacteria > Myxococcota_A > UBA9160 > UBA9160 > SMWR01 > JACZVU01. The sequence goes on along the minus strand of JAHEEJ010000324.1, from coordinate 1,442 downwards.
GGTCAAGGCGCTCGAAGACGGCGCCGACGGCGTGATGGTCGCGGGCTGCCTCCCCGGCCGCTGCCACTTCCAGACCGGAAATCTGCACGCCAACCAACGCGTCGAGCACGTCCGGCATTTGTTGGAAGAGATTGGGCTCGAACCCGACCGCGTGCGGATGATCAATGTATCGGCGGGAATGGGCGTGCAGTTCGCAGAGCGGGCCAAGGAAATGGCCGAAACGATCACCGCGCTGGGCCCCAATCCCTTGCACGTGCGAAAAGCGAAGACTCCGCCAAGCGAGACTGCCATGGAAGAGACGAACTGAAAACGAGGGGTCGCCCGAGTTGGCGACCCGCACCACAGGATGGAGACGGGCCATGATCGTCGCTGAACGAAAGCCGCTGGACGACATCATCGAGATGTTGGAGGGACAACACAAGGTGCTGGCTGTGGGTTGCGGCACCTGTGTCGCTGTCTGCTTCGCCGGCGGCAAGAAGGAAGTCGAGATGCTGGCCTCGTCGCTGCGCATGTCCACCGGCCTCAAGGGCGAGAAATTGGAGGTCGACGAGACCTCGGTTCAGCGCCAGTGCGAAGTGGAATACCTCGAGGCGCTCGACGAGCGCATCAAGGATTACGATGCCGTCATCTCGCTCGGCTGCGGGGTCGGCGTGCAGTATCTCGCGGAACGCTTCCCCGAAAAACGCATCATCCCGGCGCTCGACACCAAGTTCATGGGCGGCCCCACCGAGGCGGGTGTGTGGGAGGAGCGCTGCCAGGGTTGTGGCAGCTGCATGCTCGGCGTCACCGGCGGCGTCTGTCCGATCAGCCGCTGCGCGAAGCAACTGATGAACGGGCCCTGCGGCGGATCGAAGCACGGCCACTGCGAGATCGATGAGAACATTCCGTGCGCCTGGCAGCTGATCTGGGAGAGCATGGAAAAACTCGGGCGAATCGACGAGCTGATGGTGGTCAGTTCGCCCAAGGACTGGTCAACGAGTCGAGACGGGGGCCTGCGGCGCGTCGTTCGCGACGACCTGCGGTTGCCCAAAGACGAAGACAGCTGAGGGCGGGCGCAAAATGGCGATGCAGCAACCGATCGAAAACAGCGAGGGGAAAGGCGGCGCACTCAAGGCCGGGAGCAATCTCGAGCGCCTGCTGGCAGCGGGTCACTTCGCGGTCACCGGCGAACTCGAGCCGCCGAAGAGCCACGACGCGGAAATCGTCCGCAAGCGAGTCAAGGTCGTCGAGGACTGTCTCGACGCGGCCAACATCACCGACAACCAGACCGCGATCGTGCGCATGAGCAGCATCGGCAGCGCCATCCTGTGCAAAGAGACGAGCCTGGAACCGGTCATCCAGATCACCTGCCGCGACCGCAATCGGCTCGCGATGCAGGCCGACCTGCTGGGCGCCGCCGCCCACGGCATCAAGAACGTGCTCTGCCTGTCGGGCGACCACCA
>JAHEEJ010000323.1 GCA_024640705.1 Deltaproteobacteria bacterium | reverse complement strand
TCGGTACCGGATCCACGCGTGGCAGCAGGACGTCGAATGTTGCGCCAGCACCCGGCTCGCTCTTTACCCGGATCGCTCCGCCGCTCTGCTGAACGATGCCGAAAACCGTTGCCAGGCCGAGCCCCGTGCCTTCGCTCGCACTCTTTCGGGTGAAGAAGGGTTCGAAGATCTGCTCCTGGGTGGCGATGTCCATCCCTTCCCCGTTGTCCGAAACGGAGAGGCAGACGTAGAGGCCGGGGCGCAGATTGGGGAGGTCGGCCAGATCCGATTCGGTGAGTTCTATTCCACGGGTAGAAATTTCAAGCAGCCCCCGACCTTGCATCGCATCGCGAGCGTTCACGACGAGGTTCACGATTACCTGTTCGAGTTGGGTGGTATCGGCGTTGACCGCGCCGATGCCGGAGTCCAACTCCACCCGAAACTCGATTTGTTCGCCGATCAATCGCCTGAGCAGGCTCTCGAGGTCCAAAATGATCGCGTTCAAATCGAGAATTTCGGGATTCAGCTCTTGTTTGCGGCTGAATGCCAGCAGTTGACGCGTCAGGTCCGCAGCTCTCTGCGCGGCTCGGTGTATCTCCGTTGCCGCGTCGTGTGCCTCGCTGCCGGCTTCGAGCTTGGAGAGCAGGATTTCCGAGTAGCCGAAGATCGCGGTCAGGAGATTGTTGAAGTCATGAGCGACCCCTCCCGCGAGGCGCCCCACGGCCTCCATCTTTTCTGACTGACGCAGCCTTTCCGCGCTCAATTGGAGTTCATCCCGGATCGTCCTTCGCTCGGTGATGATCCGCTCGAGAAAGAGGACCGAGAGAAAGGCGAGAACGCTCACCGCCAGGCCTGGCAACTCGGTCATCTGCGCAGTAACGGATATCTTCGGAGACGCGGTGGATCCGATGAGCGTCAGCGTCTGGCGCAACGCCATCAGCGCGAGCATTGCCGAGAGAAATCCCATTCGCCAATCGCGCAGGTGGGCGAGCAGACGAATCGACCAACCGAGCGCGATGACTCGAATCAATATCGAGGTGAGTAGGATGAGGCTCAAATCTGCCGCCGCCTCTCGGGTTCCCGGATTCTAGGTCCGGGTGCTCTGACAGGGACCGACATGAAGCGGGTCGGTCATCCCGCGGTCCAGCAAAGATAGCACGAGACGTGCACCCGGATCTTCGAGAGGACACGAGTAATTGTCGAGAGTCTTCCACCCACGCATCGCCGATGTGCCAGGTCTGGAAAGGCGAAGCAGATCTACGACCGTCAGCGCACCTTGCCGTCGGGCGAAGGGGAGCGAACAGTCGTTTCCGCTTCTCGGAGGCCCTTTACGAGTGACACGGACATGAGGACGCCGACGAGAATCAGGGGCAGAGATACGACTACGGCGGCGGTTTGCAGAGAGCGCAGTCCGCCCAATATCAGCAGAGTGATGGGGACAAGCCCCAGGCTCAGCGCCCAGAACACGCGATTCCAGCGCGCTGGATGCCGATCGGTCGGGAGTCTTCGCGTCGCGCAAGAAGCGAGCGTGTAGGACGCTGAATCGTAGGTCGTCGCCATGAAGATCAGGCAGATCGCGGCGAAGAACGGCAACAGCCAGCGGCCGGACGGTAGCGACGCGAGGATTTCTACGATTGCCGCCGGCGCGCCTCGTTCATTCAGGATGTCCACGACCGGGACGAGATCGCTCAGTTGGACGTGCAACGCGTAATTGCCGAGCACGGCAATGAACAACACGCAGCCGACGGAACCGTATCCGAGCATTCCGAAGATCATTTCGCGGATCGTCCGGCCGCGAGAGATCTTGCTCACGAAAATGCCCATGAAGGGACCCAGCGCGAGCCACCACGCCCAATAGAAGATCGTCCAGCTCTCTACGAAACCCGAGTCGGTCAACGAATCGGTCCAGGTATTCATTCGAATGAAGTTCTGGATCGTAAAGCCGACGGCTTCGGTGCTGGCCTTGAGCAGAAACAGGGTTGGGCCTGTGATGAGAACGAATGCGAGAAAAATCAGCGCGAGTATTACGTTGAGGTTGCTGAGGCGTCGGATTCCGCGATCGAGGCCGGCATACACGCTTGCCGCAAAAACGACGGTGCCGAGCAGAACCGCAACGAGGGACATGTAGGGCGCTTCGGGCACGTTTGTGAACTGGGTGATCGAGGCGGTGATCAGCGGTGCGCTGAGTCCGACGCCGGTAGCGGCTGCGCCCACGAGTCCCACCATGAAGACCAGGTCCAGCGCGCGGCCGAGGACACCGTCTGCATGAGCGCCGATCGTGGCGCGGCACGCGGTGCTGACTCTCAAGCTCGCTTGATTTTGAACGTGATAGGCGTGCCCCATCGCGACCGCCGGTAGGCAGTAGAACGACCATGCGGTGATCCCCCAGTGGAAGAGCGGGTAGCTCATCGCCCACTGGGTGGCGGCCGTAGAACCCGGTGCTTCCCCGAACGGTGGCGACTGGTAGTAGTAGGCCCATTCGATGGTTCCCCAGTAGAGAATCGTCGTGCCGATTCCGCCGCAGAAGAGCATCGCGGCCCAGCTGAAGGTCGAGTATTCGGGTCGGCAACCTTCGGGGCCGAGGCGAACTCGTCCGTGGCGTCCGAGCGCGAGCCAGAGCAGGAATGTGAGCGCGGCAATCCCGGCCCAGATGTAGAAAACGCCGAACTTTGTCGTAATGAAATCAAAAGCCGTACTTACCGATAAGGCGCCTGCCTCGGGAAACAAGATCAATGGAACGCAGACGCCCACGACGATGACCGCCGTGCTGATGAAGATGAACCAATCGATATTATGATCGGGCTCTGACGGTTCGCTTCCCTGCATATGGCGTGATCACCCGTGTTTTCAAGCTCGAAGTGTCTCTGTGTGTCCGTCGATGCTGAGCGCCTGCCCTGTAATGTGATGGCTGGATTCAGCGCAAAGAAAACGCACGAGGCTGGCAATTTCTTCGGGCTGGATCAGGGTTCGCATGGAGTTTCCTGCGACGTAATTCGCTTGCACCTGTTCCACGCTCTTCCCGAGTGCTTCGGCGTCGGCTCTGATCACTCGGCGAATTCGCTCGCCCTCCACCGATCCCGGGCAGATCGCGTTGACACGGATGCCAAAGATGCCCAACTCCATTGCGAGCGTCTTGGTCAAACCGATGATCGCCCACTTCGACGCCACGTAGGGTGAGCGATTCGGGCACCCGCCGAGACCCGCCGTCGAAGACATGTTGATGATGCAGCCACCGCCTGCTGCTTTGAGAAGAGGTACAGCCTTGCGTGCGCAGAGAAACTGACCATCCAGGTTGACCGCGATCGTTCTGCGCCACGCTTCCGGTGAAATGTCTTCCACCGGCCCGATGGGGCCTTCGACGCCCGCGTTGTTGATGAGCACGTCGAGGCCGCCAAGCACCGATCCGACATCGTCGAACAAGCGATCGACCGCTTCGGGGTTCGACACATCTGCAATCGTTCCGGTGATCGACCCCCGATTCGCAACCAGCATCTGTTCGACGGCCTGCTCGTCGCTGTCGCAAATGTGCACCCGCGCCCCTGCGAGGCCAAACGCTCTCGCAAGGCACTCGCCGATGCCGCTCGCTCCTGCAGTGACGAGAACGCGCTGTTTACCCGTCATGAGTTCTCATCCATTCGTCGAGTTCGGTGCGGTCACCGCGGTTCGGCGGTCATGTCGAACAAAAAGAGGATCGCGGGGCAGGGCGTTTGCCGACCGATGGCGTCGATCGGGTCGGCGCGAAGTAGGCATCGGTTCTCGAGCAATTGGTCACCGCATCGGGTTTCATCGACGGCGCATACCTTACCGCATGCAGTTGCGGCGCCGTTCGATCGCTCGCGACGCTACCGTCGGACGGCCGGGCTGGCGCCGCTCTCGACTGGCTTGCGCGCCAGACGGGAGCAGGAGTCGAGTGAGGCCCGCTGGAAATCGCCAGGATCCCGTGAAGTCGCTTTTCGATCCATCGGTCGATCATGGAATATCGTTTGAATTCAATTAGTTAGCGATTTGCCAGGGTGTTTCCACACGCCCCGAAGATTCGACCCTCAACGGAATACGGCTGAAAAACAGTCCCGCTGTGCCCGCTGCGCGCGAGGCGAGTCCCGACGCTGGCGCGTCGAAAGCGGGCTTTAGAACGCGCCCTAGAAGGCCGATGCGCGCTAGGTGTCCGACTCTGCATTTACAGGATCTGCTCACCTCTACTGGTTGTGGGCGATCGCCTCGATCGTGCCTGCGGTGGGTGCCATCCGCGCATTGAGGCGTTCGGGCGCCGCGTGGAGCCGCCCGGTCGTGGTTTTGCAGATTGCGATCTCGATTTCGATC
>JAHEEJ010000322.1 GCA_024640705.1 Deltaproteobacteria bacterium | reverse complement strand
CACGCGAAATCACGTGCTTCAAGAAAGCCTCCGCGAGATCCACGTTCCCGTCGAGGTCACAGAACGCCATCTCGGGCTCGATCATCCAGAACTCTGCGAGATGCCGGCTCGTATTGGAATTTTCGGCGCGGAAGGTGGGGCCGAATGTGTAGACATTGGTGAGCGCGAGTGCGGCGATTTCGGCCTCGAGTTGCCCCGAAACCGTGAGGAAGGTCTCGCGCCCGAAGAAATCCCGTTCAAAATCGACGGATCGGTCTTCATTGCGCGGAGGGTCACCCGCGTCCAGGGTCGAGACGCGAAACATCTGGCCGGCGCCCTCAGCATCCGATGACGTGATGATCGGCGTGTGCAGCAGCAAGAAGTCGCGCTGTTGAAAAAACTCGTGAATCGCTGCAGAAGCGGCGTTGCGAACGCGAAACACCGCGCCCAGGGTATTCGTGCGCGGTCGCAAATGCGCGAGGGTGCGCAGGAATTCGAATGAATGTCGCTTCTTCTGCAGTGGATAATCTTCGGCGACCGTACCGACTACTTCGACGCGCTGTGCCTGCAGCTCGAATCGCTGGCCCTTGCCGGGCGAATCGACGATTTCGCCGATCACCGACACCGCGCAACCCGTCTGGAGGTGGCTTAGTTCCGTTTCGAAATTCTCGAGTTCGGGGGCGACGACCACTTGCAGGCCCGCGAAACACGAGCCATCACTGACCTCGAGAAACGAAACCCCCTTCGAGTGGCGCGCAGTGCGCACCCAGCCACGCAGCGTCACCGCCCCGCCCGCGGATTCCCGCGCGAGAATCTGTCGAACCGATTGAATGTCGATGGCGTCGGGTTTTTCGCTCACGGTCTGGGATTCTGATCGCCGTTGGCGCGGTTGTCGAACCCCGCGGTCGAGAAAATCTGCAAACTCTTCAGATCGAACACTGGATGTTTCCAAGCCGCTGCGTCAAGAGCGCGTTTTCCCGGTAATCGATCGGAATCACCACCAGGCTCGGCCCCCCTGCGCCAAACGCCTCCTCGAGCGTCGGGCGGAGCTCGACACTCTTCTCGACCCGGTAGCCATTCCAACCAAAGGACTCGGCGAGCTTGACGAAATCGGGATTACCGAAGTCCAGATCCGTGTGACGGCCGAACTCGTTCTGCTGCTTCCAGGCGATCAGCCCATACGCGTGATCCTCCCAGATCATCACGACGATGTCCGAACCGATTCGGACCGCGGTCTCCATCTCCTGCACGTTCATCAAGAAACCCGCATCACCGCAGATCGCCATGACGCGTCGGTCTGGCAGCGCGCGCTTTGCCGCGATCGCACCGGGCAGTGCGAACCCCATCGAACAGAATCCGTTCGGAATCAGACAGGTATTCGGCTCGTGACATTGGTAGTAACGCGCAACCCACATCTTGTGTGCGCCCACATCGCTCAAGAGCACATCGTGAGGGCCCATCACCTGACGCGCATCCCAGATCGCCTTTTGGGGCCGGATCAATCCGTTCGTGTCGTCGTCCTTGTGGGCGGCGAAGTCCGCAGCCATATCGCGTCGCGCGGCCTTCTGTTGCGAGGTGTCGAAGGAGACCGGGGCTTTCGCCGCTCGCTCGTTCAACATCCAAAGGGTGTGAGCGAGGTCTCCGACGATATCGACTGCCACGCGATAGTTTTCATCGATCTCTGCAGCGAGGAAATCGATGTGGACGATCACTTTGTCACCCGAGGCATTCCACAACTCCGGGTGGTATTCGACCATGTCGTAGCCCAGACAGATCACGAGGTCTGCAGCATCGATCACGCAGGCAACATGGTCCTTTCCCTGGAGACCGATCGTGTAGAGACAGTACTCGGAGTCCATGTCGACGCAGCCCTTCGCCATGAAGGTGCTGATCACTCCGATTCCGGTCTGTTCGCAGAACTTGCGCAGCTGTTTGCTGGCGCGCTTTCGAATCGTTCCATTGCCGGCGAGAATTACCGGGCGTCGCGCGGACTGGATGAGTTCCCACGCCTGGTCGACGACCTTGTCCGCGGGAACCGCGCGGCGTGTGCGTTGGGCCGGAATCGGAACCGTCTTCGCGTCGAGCTTGGCAATGTCCTCTGCGAGTTCGATGTGGGCCGCACCGGGCTTTTCGGTCGTCGCGATCTTGAACGCCTTTCTCACGATCTCCGGGATGTTGTCGGGGTGCAGGACCTCATGTGCCCACTTCGTGACGGGCGTGAACATGCTCACCACATCCATGTTCTGGTGGCTTTCCTTGTGCTGACGTTCGCTATCCGCCTGGCCGGTGAGGCAGACCAGCGGCGCGCGATCCATGTTGGCATCGGCCACACCGGTGATCAGGTTCGTTGCGCCCGGGCCCAGCGTGGAGAGACAGACACCCGCCTCCCCCGTGAGTCGCCCGTGAACTTCCGCCATGAAGGAGGCGCCCTGCTCGTGACGCGTCAAGACGAATTCGATCGGAGAATCCTCGAGCGAAATCATGAAGTCGGCGTTCTCTTCCCCGGGCACGCCGAAGATCTGCTTCACACCTTCGGCCTCCAGGCATTTCACGAACAGATCGGATGCCTTCACGTTCGTCTCCCAAAACGATCTGCTGGATTATGGCGCAGATTGGCCGAGATCGAAGCGGTGTTCCGCATCAGACGATTTCGTCGTCTCGGAGATACCAGAGTTCGAAGCGCGGCGTGTAGGAGAGTTCGAATGCACTCGCGAGTGCGCGCTGGTAGGCGCCTCCCTGCTCGGCGTGCGACGTCTTCGGGCTTCGGGGACCATCCCGATCGTCCAGCGCCCCCGTCTTGTAATCGACGATCACCATCTCATCGTTGTCGGGATCTCGGTAGACGAGATCGATCTGGCCCGTGAAATAGCCCACCGGACCTTCGTCCTCGATTGGCGGACTCAGAACCGAAAGCTCCCGGGCGACGATTCGATCCGACAATTCCCGCAGGCGCGCGAACAGGCGCCCCCGCGCGATGCGATCCCACAACTGTGTTCCGGCGGCTATCGTTTCGTCTGCGCGATGGCTTGCGGCGACCAGCGCGAGTTCCCGAGCAATCGCATCTCTCCGGCGCTCGATCTCCCCCTTCACATCCGCGCTGAAATCGAACTCTTCGAGTGCGCGGTGGATTGCGCTGCCAATCGCGCGCGCAGCGGCGCCATTTTCGCCGTTTTTCGCGCGCTCGAAAATCTCTGGAGCGTCGTCTTCGCGGTCTCGCGCAGAAGCCGTCGCACTCATCGGCCGGGACATGCGCGCGGCGGCGCTCGCCCTCAACCCGGCGAGCCTGCGCGATGCGTCGGATATCTCGGCTGCCGACGGGAGTTCGGCGCCGTTCACGCGTGTGCCCAGAGACACTGCCTCTTCGCCCGCTTCCAGATCGGGCAGCGACCAACGCGCCCCGAAGCCATCGACGAAGTCGGCAGTTCCGTCGAGAGCCGGGCCCGACAGCCAACCGGAGAGACCCTCGGTGGATTCGATGCGAGGCTGGAGGTGCTCGATCGCCTGCCCTCCCTGCCCCCTGCCCGAACGACGCCGATGATCGGGCCAGAGCCCCGTCAGGACGAGCCGCTGCTTGGCGCGGGTCATCGCCACATAGAGCAACCGGACGCGCTCGGCCTCGGCGCTCCGCTCGCGCTCGCTCAGCACACAATCCCACGCGAGCGTCGGCACACCGAGCAACTGATACTCGAATCCGCCCGCAAATTCTGCGGCCTGCGTGGGCCGCTCGGGCCCACCTCCGGCTCCCTTGTGGAGCTGCATCAGGTAGACGTGTTCGAAGCCGAGACCCTTCGCGCCGTGGATCGTCATCACCTTCACGGCGTCCGCCATCAAGTCGGCGGGGCGACCCTCTTCGGCCACCTTCTCGGAAGCGACGGCGGCGCGCAGCCGACGCGCCAATTCGTGTGGGTCTCGACCCGCCTCCAACTCCAGGCCGATCTCCCGAAAAAAACGCTCGAGGTTCGCACAGCGCCAGGCTCCGAGGTAGCGGGCGGACTCCGTCGTTTCGAACAAGGTCCGGGTTCGCAGCTTTTCGATGAAGACATCTGCGGGATCGCGCGCGAACGACGCGCGCAACTGGGCGATGTCGGCGATCGCCCAGAGCAGATTCTCCTCCCACCCAGCGATTCGCTCGATGCCCGGAACATCCGTGGCCACGGCTTTCGCGGCATCGCGAATCGAGCTGGCGAGCCCGGTGAGGGTCTCGGGCCTGGATCCGTCGAGCTTCGCGAACTGATCGGGAAAAGCGCGAGTCCAGAGCGGAATCCACGCCGCATCCGGAACACCAACGGCCACCGACCTCAGATAGCTGATCCATGCGAGCTGGTCGTTGGGGT